>NZ_UWOP01000003.1 GCF_900604485.1 Enterococcus mediterraneensis | reverse complement strand
TTTGGTTTTTTATTTGCAGTTTTGCAAAATTCGCGAACCTGTTTATCTAAAAAAATGAGCTTTTTTAGGCGGGAAATTTTGCCCCCCTCTTTTATAATCTCTTTTTAAACCTCTTTTAAACCTCTTTACCGTCGGCTGTATCCCACGCCCCTCAAGGGATTCAGGGCTTTATGAAGGTCATTTTGTCTGTTTATGAAGGTCATTTTGTCTGTTTATGAAGGTCATTTTGTCTGTTTATGAAGGTCATTTTGTCTGTTTGAGTGTCTTTTTATAAATGACTTGACTTTTAAATTATGTCATTTATAATCATTTTGAGGTGATTACATGGCAAATGAAATTGTGAAGTACCATCATGAATTAAATACGATTCCCTTACGGAAATTCACACCAGTTGAAATGAATCTGTTCTTCTCTATTGTTTCTAGAATGCGTGAAAAAGGCGATAAAACCGTTCGATTTACGTTTGACCAACTGAAAGATTTAAGTAACTATAAAGCGACTGCTAACGTTCGGTTTGTAGATGATTTAAAAACAACCTACGAGAAAATCTTATCTTTGCGTTTTGGTCGTAGAAGTGAATCTGGACTTTCCTACGAAATGTTTGTAATGTTTACTAAATTCAAAATCAATGGCGATACTCCTGAACCCTACGTAGATATTCAAATTTTTGAAGATGCTTTGCCTTTGCTAAATGGTTTAGATTCTTGGGTACGTTATTCTCTCCAACAATTCAACGAGCTGCAAAGCAGCTACTCTAAAACGATGTTCCGCTTGTTAAAACAATTCCGAACCAAAGGATATGCCTATTTTTCCAAAGAAGATTTTCATGAGTTGCTAGATATTCCTAAAAGCTATAAGCAACCTGATATAGACAAGAGAGTTATTAAGCCTATCCGTCAAGAACTAACCGCAATCTTCAAAGGTTTAACAATTAAAAAGAAATATGGAAAAGGTCGTGGTAAGCCCGTCATTGGCTATCAATTTTCGTTTAAACCGGAAATCAAGCAAGCAGACGACTTTAACAAACATGCACCAACCAAAGAAGAACAAAATAGAGCGTTAGCACAAGCGGATAAACAAAAAGAATACGAGCAACAACCAACAACGATTGACGAGAAAATTTTAGAAGCAAAAAGAAAAGTTGAGCTACTTGAACAACTCAAAGAGTTAGAAAAAAAAGAAAAACAAGACACAAAAAATCAGACACCTACAGAACAAAAAAAATCAAAAAGTGATTCGCAACTTTCCGAAAAAGACAAACAAGATTTACTAAATGGACTTTCAAATTTTGGAAAATAATTTCACTGATTTTTTCAAAAATGGGGATTGGGGCAACGCCCCAAAAATAAAAAGAATCGTCTGAAACGAGGAACAAATTAAAATGCAAATTTTAGTTGTGACCGAGTGGAAGATGATTACTTTTTACCGTAAGTGTGTACACACTTACTAAGCTCGCTACAAAGAAATATCTATCTGCATAGAAACATGAGCGTAGCGAATTTTAACAAACACGCTTGACGGAAAAAGAGTACAGTTTCACGTGAGTGATCTGTACTCTTTTTTAGCACGATAGACACCAAAATATTTTGGTGGGTATAAGTGCGCCCTTAGCACAACGTAGAAAAAATTCGGTAGATTTTTTTACTGCGTATAAGTGCGCCCTTTGGTATATAAAAATGATAGAAAAGGAGTGGTACTATGTTTCAAGCTATAGCTTTTGAAACTGAAAGACTGAAATTCTGTGCTGCAACACCAAATGATATTAATATAATTAGAGATAATTACTTATCGGAAAAGTATGGTTATCAAGATCAAATTATTTATTCGATTTTAGATAGTGAATGGAGAAAGAAAAAATAATTTATTTTTACGAAAAAAAGGCGTCTATAAAATTTTATAGACGCCTTTTTTCGTAATTTTTTAATTACTACTCAATTGGAATAGCTTTTTTTATTTCTTTGTTACTATCTTTTGGCAAGGTTAGTTTAAGAATTCCCTCTGAATAAGAAGCCTTTATTTCGTCTTCTTTAACATTTTCTAATAAATATTGACGTCGGACACTTGTTAAACTACGTTCGCTACGAAGCAACCTTCCTTTTTTATCTTCGGTTTCTTTATCAATTTGGTGTTGGGCACTAATTGTTAATACTCCGTTTTCGTAAGTAACTTGAATGTTTTCTTTAGGAATACCAGGAAGTTCAGCTTCTACAAAATATTCATTATCAGTTTCATGAATATCTGTTTTGATTAAATTTGGCTTAAAATCATTGAATAAATTACGACTAAAGTCTTCAAAAAAATTAAAAGGTGTCATGTTATATGCGTCTGAGTTACGTTGTTGAATCTCGTTTGACATAACGATCAATCCTTTCTATATTTTCTTTTCAATTATTATTTTAGTCAAAAAAGGTCAGTTTTCAAGTATTAAGCTATTTGAAAATTGTGAAATTATTTTTCATGTGATGCTATCAGCATATTTTTTTATCGCTCGTAAATACTCATGATAGGCTTCTAGTTCTTCAAGAGATAATTTAAATAAATTAATTTGATTCATGTTTGATAATTGATTTAGTAAGTTTGTTTGTGGGTTTTTAGAATCACTTTTATCGAATTCATTATTTAAAACAAAGTTCAACATTTTTGAGTGAATTGCTGATTGAAATTCATTGATTATCTCGATTTCAAATGTTTTTCTGTAATCTAATGTCATGGTGTTTGCTCCTTTCTGGTTTCGCTTTGCTCAACTAAACATTTACTTTTAATTAAACAGACTTCGCTAGTTTAATCAAAAGTAAACGTGCGAATAAAAAGCAAATCATTTTTAAAGCTCATAAAATGTGTTCTAAGGCGTTTTAACGATCATACCGACAACTAAACGGAATAAACACTAAAACCTCTTAAAACGCAAAATATGACGTTTAAATGGTATTTTAGTTTGTATTGCTATCTAAAATCTGCTTTTGGGTTGTTAGGGCTTGCCCTGACCGCCTGAAAGGCGCCTAATGAACAAGAATTACCTGAAACCACTAAAACCGTCTTAGAGAGCCTTATATGGCGTTCTAAGACTAAACCAATTCGCCTTTGAACAACGGTTTTGATTTTGCCCTTAGCGAGTGAACGAAGTGAACGCTGCAAGTAAAATGTGAGAGCGTAGCGATCACTCCTTTTTTGTCTTTTGGTTTTTTATTTGCAGTTTTGCAAAATTCGCGAACCTGTTTATCTAAAAAAATGAGCTTTTTTAGGCGGGAAATTTTGCCCCCCTCTTTTATAATCTCTTTTTAAACCTCTTTTAAACCTCTTT
>NZ_UWOP01000002.1 GCF_900604485.1 Enterococcus mediterraneensis | reverse complement strand
GCCGAAAAGAAGGGTCTCTTTTTGGCTTTTCCGTCTGTACAGAAATCAAAGGACTATTAGGAATCCCTGCTTAAATAAGAATCATCTTGAAAAACTAATGACCTTTTTGAGACTTTGCAACAGAACCATTTTGATCATCCAGAACGGGAGAGTTTATTATTACGAAGCATACCAAAATTGGATTGTTTATGGAATGATGTAATTTTTTTATTACCTCTGCATCCTTACTATGTCTATGAAGCTTTACATTCTCTTGGAGTAAGCATTAAAAAAGATTTGATGTTCTATGAAATCCCAACGGAAAGATTAATCGATAATCAAAATGCTGTATATTTTTATAATAAGAAAAATTATAAAGGTCCAGCTGCGGATATACCTGATGAGGAAATTCAAATTATTGATATCACTACGTATCGAGAATGTGTAGCTTTGCCATCAGAGACATTAGCATACTTCACAGATGAACACAAAAAGGGAGTTAACTTTGGGATGTTCGCACATATTCCCCATATTTTGAGTTTAGGAAATATTAATATTAAAGATGTAAATAAAATTAATTGGAGTGTTGCTCCAGTTAAACCATAATTGTTTAAGCGATTGGTTAGATAAATTCTAAGACCTTGTTAAACTATCGGTTGGCTTTAATTCAATAACGATATTCAACAATCGAGCGCAATTCTGTAGCAAGAATTGTGCTTTTTCCTTTTTTTGGGAGATATTATAGTGTATGGAATCTGTCATTTATCAGTGTATATTTTGGAAAAATCTGATAAAATTTAAATAATTAAAATTAGAAGGAGGCGGTATATTATGAAAATCGCGAACATATTTAACGGGGTGAATCTATTTTAAGGGATGAACGTATAAATCCCCTATAAACTACGTGGTCCCTAAAATCCGGAGGGAAAAAAGTGATTATTAGAGACTATAGAGTTAATGACGAGACTGGTTGGGTAAGATGCCGAACACTTGCGTTTTTACAGACTGCCTATTTTGATAATGTACTAAATAAGAAAGAACGTTATGAAAATCCAGCAATCGAGCTAGTCGCAGAGTTGGACGGTCAAATTGTTGGGCTTATTGATGTAGAATATGAAACAGAAGAACGAACAGTTTGCTCCAGAGGAGAAGGGTTAGGAGGGATGATTTGGCATATCGCTGTTCATCCGGATTTCTCCCGACGAGGAATAGGACAACAATTACTCTATGCTGCTGAAACTAAAGCAAGAAGAATGAAATTAAATCGATTTGAGGCTTGGACAAGAGATGATTTATGGGTTCAAAACTGGTATGAAAAAATGAATTTTAATATCGTTGATTCTTATTATCACGTTTATTTTGAGGGAAATGAAATGAATCATCGAATTCAAAGTAACATGCCCAATTTATACTTAGTTAACGCTTTTACTCATTACGTTGGGAAAGATATTCACCAATTTACAAATAATAAACGTATTCACCAATGTGTTTGTTTTGAAAAATCATTTTAATCATTACTAAGTTAAAAATGACATATTTATCAATAATACTATTAATCGGGCGCTTTTCCGGAGTAACGATAAAAGCCCAATTTCTCAATTTTAATGCGAGAAATTGGGCTTATTTATGTTTACTTATAGTGCAAAATAACGCTTAAAATAAGCGCAAATTACCTCCAAAAGTGACAGAAAAGCTGCTAAAACTATAAATGGGAAAACAACGCCAACCATCATATCAGATGATTGGCGTTGTTTTCTATTATTAATAAGTATGCTTCATATCGTAATTTCAACATACAATAAATGCAACTTCTGTTAATAGTATAAGCAACCAACACGGTAAATTCCATTTTAAATATGAGTATTATTACATTCTAAGGTTTAATATATGCATAGCCCTCCGTTTGCAATTCCACCAAGTCAAGCACACCAGCTGGCACAACAATCACATTAGTCGGTAAATCTGCCTCTTCAATATTATGCGCTCGCATAGCATTGCGACAAGCATGAAACGCAACTTTAGAATTTTTTAGTATCTGCTGTTCCGTATCCAAAAATCCCTTGATTGCAATACCGTTCACTAATAATACAATTTGAATGTCATCTGTCGCTCTTAACAGATTAATGATATTTGCCGTAGCCTCTGTCCATTTCACCATTTCGTCCACATGAAAAACAACTTTCATTTAATCGCCTCCATTTCTTACTAAAGTACAATTGAGACACCTAATCTCTCTCTTTTATTATAATAACTAATTACTCGAACTACCAACTAGATCGCACTATAAAAAAAGTCGACAGCACATACTGTCGACTCTACGGTATCTTATGTTTCAAATTTTCACCACAAATGCCTCATAAGGTTTCAATTCCACTTCACCACTTAAACGATTACTTCCTTCATAATTAGAAATGATGACTTCCTTACCATCACTCGGCATTTCGAACGTATTGTTCTCTTCGCTAATATTTGTCACAACTAACCATCTTTCGCCATCCAGCTCACGAATATAGGCAAAGACTTCATCTGCCGTCTCTTCCAACAAGTGATAGCTACCCCAAACCACAATCTCGTTTTGCTTACGCAATTCGATCAACTTCTTATAGGTGTAGAAAATTGAATCAGGGTCAGCTAATTCCGCTTTGACATTGATGGTCTTGTAATTGGGATTTACGTGCAACCAAGGAGTTCCAGTGGTAAAGCCACCATTTTCACTATCATCCCACTGCATTGGCGTCCGCGCGTTGTCTCGACCCTTGGCATTGATGGATGCAATAATATCTTCCTTAGCATACCCCTGTGCAATCCGTTCGTTGTACATATTAATGGTTTCAATATCTTCTGCTTCGGAAATATCAGAAATCGGATAATTGGTCATCC
The DNA here is from genome assembly GCF_900604485.1 of Enterococcus mediterraneensis. Classification (NCBI taxonomy): domain Bacteria; kingdom Bacillati; phylum Bacillota; class Bacilli; order Lactobacillales; family Enterococcaceae; genus Enterococcus; species Enterococcus mediterraneensis. The sequence continues at coordinate 290,206 of NZ_UWOP01000002.1, read as the reverse complement.
CGATTTCTTCCCCTTGGTAGATGTAGGGCGTCCCCTTCATCATGTGTAACAGAATCGCGAATAATTTCGCGCTTTGCTTATGGTATTTTGTGTCATTGCCCCAACGGGAGACAATTCGTGGCAAGTCATGGTTGTTCCAAAAAAGACTGTTCCACCCTTCATTGCCTAAGGAATTTTGCCATTTTGACAAGGCCACTTTTAAATCTTTGATTGCCAAAGGTTTTAAATCCCATTTTTCTTTGCCATCTTGTTGGTCAAGCCCCACATGTTCAAATTGAAACACCATTGAAAGTTCTTGGCGTTTTGGATCAGAGTACATTTTGGCGATTTCAGGTGTCGCACCCCACGTTTCGCCAACAGTCATCAAATCTTTATCGCCAAAGGTTGCTTGATTCATTTCTTGCAAGTACTCATGCAGCTTCGGTCCGTTACCAGTGATCTCTTGATCAGGAATCTTCCCAATCAAATCAATGACGTCCATCCGGAAACCGCCAACACCTTTGTCGATCCAGAAGTTCATCATATCGTAAACTTCTTGACGAACTTTTTCATTTTCCCAGTTCAAGTCAGGTTGGCGTTTACTGAATAAATGCAGGAAATACTGCCCCGTAGTTTCATCAAATTCCCAAGCAGTACCACTAAAAGTAGAACGTAATCCATTTGGCACGTCGCCATCTACCGCATCACGCCAGATGTAATAATCACGGTATTCATTATCTTTGTTTTTCTTGGCCTCAATGAACCATTTGTGCTCGTCCGAGGTGTGGTTGACCACTAGGTCCATAATGATTCGAATATTGCGCTTCTTGCCTTCTTCAATCAACTGATCCATGTCAGCCATTGTTCCAAATTCGTCCATGATATCCTGATAATCGCTGATATCATAGCCGTTGTCGTCGTTAGGCGATTTGTAGACGGGCGATAACCAGATTGCATCAATCCCGAGATTTTCTAAATAATCTAGACGTTGGATGATCCCTTGCAGATCACCCACGCCATCGCCATCAGTATCTTGAAAACTCCGGGGGTACACTTGATAAACCACTGAATTTTGCCACCATTTTTTTTCCATTATCCTTTAATACCTCCAGCATCTTGTTGCGTAATAAATTGTTTTTGGAATGTGATATAAATTACCAAAATTGGAATCAAAGCTATTAGCGAAGCGGCAAATACTAAGCCCCACTGAGTAGCATTTTGTCCTTGGAACAGTTTAATTGCGATTGGTAAAGTTCTCTTGGATTCCGTTTTAATAATAGTTAGCGCACTAAAGAATTCATCCCAAGATCCCATGAACGACAAAATTGCTAAAGTTGCGATTGATGGTTTACACAACGGCAAGATGATTTTCGAAAATACATCAAATTTACTGCCGCCATCGATATAAACTGATTCTTCGTATTCTTTAGGGATTTCTTCAATAAATCCTTTTAAGAAATAAGTATTACCCGCAATCCCTCCACTAACATAGAGTAGGATTAATCCAGTGTAAGTATCGATTAGATTCAATCCATTTAAAACTGTATATTGACTGACCAATGACAGTATTGCTGGAATCATCATTGAAAAAATATAAATATTGAAAATGATATTTTTCCCGGTAAAATTTATTTTTGCAAACCCATATGCCGAAAGGGTCGAAAACAAGATCGTAACAACTGTAGACACCACTGAAACGAATAACGAGTTCAAGAAATAGTGACCGAAGTTGTTTGACGTCCAAGCCGAAATAAAATTACCAAAGAAAAGCTGTTTAGGTACAATTACCGGCGGGTATGGCATGGTGTAACTATCCGGAGTCATAGCCGTAGCTAGCATATACATAAAAGGAAAAATTGATAAGAGTACCATACCGATAAGAATGATGTGTAAAACAAACTGGTACATTTTTTTCTTTTTCATAATCAGTCGTTCTCCTTTAAAGCTCTTCTTTGCAATAAGGTCGTTCCAATAATTAATAGACCCATCACTAGTGAAACTGCCGATGCATAGCCAAACTGGAACTCACTAAAGGCCTTTCCATACATATAACTATTAAGCGTTTCAGTTGAACCCATCGGCCCACCTGAGGTAATCAACATAACTTGAATCAGAATACCAAAGGCACCAATAGTTAATTGAACGATCACATAAATCGTTGTCTTCTTAAGTAAAGGCAAAGTGATCAAGAAAAACTGTTGAATTGGGGAAGCCCCCTCAAGGTCGGCTACCTCATACAAATCCTTTGGTAATGACTGTAAGGCGGCGTTATAAATAATGATTACCCAACCGACACCCTTCCATATACACAGTAACCAGATAACAATGTTGGCGGTCAATGTGTTCTGTAGCCAACTGATAGGCTCACTAATCAAATGCATTTGAAGCAATGCGTAATTTACCATAGAACCTTTTGTATCTTGGAATAAATACTTAAACAAGACTGATACTACAACCCAGCTTGAAATTACAGGGATATACAACATAATTTTATAAAACAGTTTGCCCTTGCTTACCTTATCGATCATAACTGCAATTAGGACACCTAATATCAACTGCCCAGGGACCGTTACAATGACCGCAAGGATTGAGTTTTTTAGGGCTACATAGAAAGAATCACTATTTCCATATGTGCCACTTGAAAAAAGCATATCTTTAAAGTTTTTCAAGCCGACGAATTTATTTTCCGCTCCCGGAATAATGCTATATTCCGAGAACGCAATATAAATGTTTTTTAACTGTGGATACAGGATAAAGACGCAGAATAGTAACAGACCTGCACCAATAAATAGAAAACCTTCAAAATTTTCTCTTCTTTGTTTTTTCATCATAAAATTCCACCCATTATTTATTGAGTAGCTCTTCAACTTTTGGAGTCGCATCTTTTAAGACTTGTTCAGGCGTACCTTTTCCACTGATTGCTGTCTCAAAAGCTAAACTAATCACTTTGTCAATTTGATCCCATTCTGGTGAAGGAATGCGAGAAACTGCTGTTTCAAGTTGTTCAGAATACGCAGACATTAACGCATTATTTTTCACGACATCTTTCTCAGCGGTCTTCTTGTTTACTGGTAACATACTAAGCTTTTCGGCAAAAATGGTTTGCACGTCATCTGATGCCAAATATTCAGCAAACTTATAGGCTTCTTCTTTTTGCTTACTTGATTTAAAGACAATTGTATTTTCTCCACCGATAACTTCGATACTACCTGCTTTACCTTTTGGAAATTGTGTATAGGTAACTTTATCTTGCATTGCTTCATTTGCCGGGAAATACCACGGGCCATCATCGATCATCATGTAGTTATTTCCGTTTAGACCTTCCCAGGTGCCTAGACCACCTGTTAATGATTTACCAAAATATCCCGCTTTGTTCCAATCAACAATTGTTTGTAACGCTTTGATACTATCCTTCGAATCCAAAAAGCCAGTTGCTTTTGTATAATCTTCATTAGTAAAAGCTCCACCTAATGAATAGAAGTATGGCATAAGTCCCCATGTACTAGATCCACTAGGTCCAAACAAGAATGTATCTTTACCGATAATATCTTTTATTTCTTCAATCAACGTGTCAAAGTCTGCTGGAACTTCTTTTACCCCAGCTTTCTCCAATAACGAATTATTAAAAATGGCAATTCGAGTATTAGTATCTAGTGGTAATCCATAATAACCATCTTTATATTTGTTAGTTGACAATGGTGCTTCATGCATCTCTTCTTTAATTTTGTCAAATCCGTCATAACCATCCAATTTCTCTAATGCACCAAGTTTCGCATATTTCGGAACCGCAGTAACTTCGACACGAGCTAAATCAGGAGCACTGTTCCCGGAAATAGCTTGAACTAATTGCTGATTATATTCATCACCAGCTGGCATCCGAACACTTTCGATTTTTACATTCGGATGATCCTTTTGATATTTGTCTACAACATCTTTATCAAAGATCTTAGTTTCAACATCACTAAAGGTATGCCACATAACTAATTTAACGTTACCATCTTCAGTCTTTGAGTCATTCGAACCTCCGCAGCCAGAAATACCAAGTAAAGCCACAGCTAAGCCACAAAACAATAAAACTTTTTTCATTATTTATTCCCCCTCAAATTCGATATAAATTGTAGTCCAAAGTTGTAATTTATTTAAAGTAAATTTGCAATACTCGCCGTTATCTTTCGCCTCTTTTTCATGCTCAATGATTTCCCAAGAATCTTCAAAATCTGGTGACGCAGCCATTACACGCCTCACTCGCTTACCAATACAATCAACCTTAATTTCAATTTCTTCTAACGCTTTTATTTCACCATAATTTTTTTCGTTCCAGTTTAGATGCTCTGATCCGAAGAAGTTAATTAAGTTCAAAATTGTATTATTCTCAAGTTTTTTCACAGTGACCCAGATTTTATCTTTCTCAGGTCTGCTAGAGCATTCGTAATTCGAAAATGTAATCTCACCATTAATACCATCAACTGAAGTAGTAGTCTCATCGATAATTCGGTAATCTACGAGTAGCTTTTCGTTTTGCACAAAGAAATCATAATAACGATATAATTTTTCCAAGAATGAACTTCTAAGCGTCGTATTATCTGAGTAATAAGCTTGAGTTAGTACTTTATTCTCTTCTCCCAAGGCTAAATGGAACCCGCCGTTAGAAAAAATAGTCGCCATTGTGTACAGTGTTGATAACTCAGCAGCAGCAAGATCTTTTTCTTCACTATCATCATTTAGATCGATAAATGGATGCATGTAAGCCGAAAGAATCGTTTGCTTATTCGGTGTTAGGAATTTTGCATCTCTCAGCAAATTATATAAATCATAATATTGATCGTGCGGAGACCAAACCTCAACATAGTTCACATCAACACTTGTTTTAGAAACTGCATCGATTGGCCAACTATTAACATTATTAAAAATCAAACCTTTATCAATTGAGGCTTTTAACATTTCCTGTCTTAAATCATCGATAAAAACAGGAATATCTTTTCTTAAGTCTCTGAATTTATTTTGATAGTTTCTCGCCTCTTTTGGAAAACCATACGTATCGAGATGTAAGCCATCAAAGCCATAATTTAATGACTTGATGAATTCTTCGATAATGTAGTTACTCCAAGGACACTCCTTGTTAATATCCATAAAAGCAATTTGCGGTAAAAACTTGATTGGTTTTTGATCAATCGTATAAAGTAACTGCTCTGGATGCTTTTCGAAATACTCAGGTTGAGCCCCATATATTGCGGCATATCCAAAACTTTTAATACCGTTTTTCGTGAAAACATCGATAAATTCTTTTACCTTATTATTATCAATTGTTTTACCCATGGCATCTACATAGACATCGTCATTCGAAACCAACTCATGGTGCCGATACATCCAGTCATAGTATTGAACCAAATTAATATGCAAGTTTCTAAGGTTTTGAGTCGTTTTTTCTGGATCGACATCATTCGAAAAATCACTAATAAAGCCATAACGTGGTGTATCATATGCTGATTCTACAACATCAATAATCTTTGTCTTTTTCTCCGTCTGGTTCCCATTGCTTTGGGTTGCAACTATTTTAAAACCTTTCATCTTATCTGCCGAAGGTAGTAAATCTCTACCCTCTATAGCGAAAATTGCTGAGTCTTCCTGATTATTGCTCTTTGTTAACTCGACGACTCGATCCACTAAATCAAAGACCTCTAAAGTAATACTCTCTCCTTTTTTTAAATCAGTTACTAGTACCTCGATTGTTTCTTCACGTTGAAACTGCAGTTTAGCTAATTTAATCTCCATTGTTACCTCCTACGTAAACGTTTAACCTAATTTCAAAAAAAATATTCCTTTAAGAAATATTTTTAACTGACTGTCTTTTGATAATCTCATGCTGAACGACTTTTGACTCTACCGCTCCTCCTTCCTCAACAATATGGATCAACATATTTGTTGCCTCAGTTCCCATATCGTAAAACGGCTGGGAAACTGTCGTTAATAATGGAGTACTCATTCTTGCGGTTATCGAGTTATCGTAACCTATTACTGACAACTCCTCAGGAATTTTAATTCCAAATTCAGAACAGGCAGATATAACACCCAGCGCTGTCTCATCACTGGCACAAACGATTCCGTCATACTCAAGACCCAACTTAATAATTTTTTCCATATTCATTTTTGCTGAGTCGAAGCTGTAGTCACCGTTATAAATATCATTTTCAGAAAAAATTAGATGGTGTTCAACAATAGCATCTTTGAAACCTTTGATTCGGGCAACACCAGCAATACGGTCAATTGGATTTACACCAACTAAAGCTAATTTTTTATGACCATTATCAATCAAATAAGATGTTGCATCTGCAATTGCCTGCTCATCATCAACCTTCACATATGGAATTTCATTATTAATCGTGTCAGATGAAAGTAACACACACGGAATATTATTTCTCTTCACCAAGGAAATTTCTTCTGGCTTTAGATCTACTGAGAAAACAATAAATCCATCAACGCTTCTTTCCTTCATTAGAGTGATACTCTCACTCATTCGCGTTCCATCTATTCCAGCATGTGTCAGGATAACATTGTATCCTTTCTGATATGCTTCATCCTCAATACCGCTGATGACGTCGCCGTAAAAGGTAGTAGCATACTGTGGCATAATAATACCTAGCAATTTTGTTTTTTTACTTACCAATGAGACAGCAGATTTATTCTGACTGTAACCTAGCTCATTAGCAATTTTCCAAACTTTCTGTTTTGTCTCCTCACTATATCCTCCGAGATCATTTATCACTCGGGAGACCGTAGCAGTGGAAACCTTTGCCTCTTTGGCAATATCTTTAATTGTATACTGCATATGAATCCCTCTCTAACGTAAACGTTTACGTTGATGAATATAATATTACATATAAAAAAAATAATTGCAACCCTTTTCAAGAAAAATATTTCAATTTTTTTAGCCTCACTGATAATCTTGAAAAATAATTAGCCGTTACTCTGTTTGGACGAAAAAACTACAAACCCTCCGGAGAAGGTTTGTAGTTCAGAGTTAGTCTTACTCGAATCCCCCCTCAATTCGCCCTGTATAGGGTAGATTCAATTTGTCATACGGAAACATCGGTCGTTTAATTTGCTTGAAATCCAATTTCTCAGTCGCTTGTTGGGTTGGTCCATCGGTGAGGGCCATCACACAATATTCACCATATCCATCAAATGCTGGTGAGATATACCCTTGTTTGACGACAATGACTTCATAGTCGGAAAGCTCGACGCCAGATATCCTGAACTGATCTAATTCGGTGTAACTGACCGATTCTCTTTGGACTAAAACAGTGATTGGTTTGTCACTCAACTTCACAGCGATGACACAGCCAGTAATTGGGTCATCTTCATATTCTTGACTGACGATGCCTTTGGCGATGATAGTTCCGTTTAAGTGAACTGGCTTTGAACGCTCATCAATCCCGACACCCAAATCAAAACTGACTTCAGTGCCAATTGATCGCTGATCCAAGTAAAAATTCTTATTTTCATCGATGATTCCGGCAATCAAAGTTTCTTTTTGCCAATCAGGATAGTCGTTCATCAGCTTTTGTAAAACGATGGTGCTGTACCCGTCACTGCCGGCGCCACAATTATCACCGGAACCAGTGATGAACACAGGTTTCTTTGGTGTATCTTGTACCTCCGATAAAATTTGATCAAGCTCACCATAGTTTCCGTGGTAATGAAACTGGTAACGTCGTTGTATCACAAAGTCATATAATTCATCAGCTTTTTCTTGAGCATATTTTTGATACTCATCCGAGTATGGCACTACCGTTACCGCACAACCTAGACGGTCACTATCATGACGAACATAGCCCACATGAAATGATGCGGAACTAATTCGTTCATCCTGTTCAATCTCGTCCAACTTTTGATTAATCGACTTCACCGGTTCATCAGTAGACACCGAGCGCTCGCCACCGACAATGATAGGAAATTTGCGACAAACAGGTTTCAAATATCTGCCTCTGTCTTGCAATGCTTCGCATAAAAGTTCTGCCGTTTTATCGAAGGTCTTTTGAATATCAGTATGGGGTGAATGTCGATAACAGGTGACGATATTGGTCATCTCCACGAATTCTTCGGTGACATTGCCGTGTGGATCCATCACCACGGCGATTGGCAGATACTTGCCCACTAGCTTGCGAATCTCACGGAGGATGACAAATTCCGCCGAATCTTCGGGTAGGTCTTTGACTTTACTGGCTCCGTGGAGATAGAGATAAATGCCATCGATTTCAGGAAGATGCTTTTGGTTCTGTTGCAAAGTTTCCGATAAGCTCATTTTGAGGTAAAATAATTGAAAAAGATAGCTTGGAGGAATGAAGATGACTCAGTTCAAAGGAAAACAATTTCAAAAAGACGTGATTATCGTAGCCGTCGGCTACTATCTTCGGTACAACCTGAGTTATCGTGAAGTGCAGGAAATTCTGTATGACCGAGGAATTCACGTTTGTCACACCACAATTTACCGTTGGGTGCAAGAATACGGAAAGATTCTTTATCAAATTTGGAAAAAGAAAAACAAACAGTCCTTTTATTCATGGAAAATGGACGAGACTTATATCAAAATTAAAGGAAAGTGGCATTATTTATATCGCGCTATCGATGTAGATGGCTTAACCTTAGATATCTGGTTACGGAAAAAGCGCGACACACAGGCTGCGTATGCTTTTCTAAAACGACTGAAGAACCAGTTTGGAGAACCAAAGGTTCTAGTAACGGATAAAGCACCCTCTATTAAGAGTGCCTTCAGAAAGCTTCAGAAAAATGGACTGTATATAACAACAGAACATCGAACAATCAAGTATCTGAATAATCTGATTGAACAAGATCATCGTCCAATTAAGCGAAGAAACAAATTTTACCAAAGTTTGCGAACAGCCTCAACCACGATTAAAGGCATGGAAGCGATTCGAGGAATTTATAAAAAAAGCCGAAAAGAAGGGTCTCTTTTTGGCTTTTCCGTCTGTACAGAAATCAAAGGACTATTAGGAATCCCTGCTTAAATAAGAATCATCTTGAAAAACTAATGACCTTTTTGAGACTTTGCAACAGAACCTTTCAGGTAATCTCAAATAAAAAATATACAGGCCTGTGGCACTTTACCTACGGGACTGTATATTTTTTACTCTCAGCGGGCTTGTTTTGACTCCGTGTTTGACTCCGTCGTATTGATTTTAAATGATATTCGATGACCAATTAATAGGTCGTTTTTGAAATTTTTGTCTCTCGTCGATTGTAAAATTAAGCTAGACGAATATACTTTGTCTAGCTTAAATTGACAAATCAAATTTATTAAAATTTTTCATTTATTCACAACATCTTTCTAAATAATATTCTTTTCATACTTACAAAATAACTGCCAACGTTGTTTTTTCACTCTTATTTTATCCTTCTGTTCGTCAATATTTGCCGATTTATATTCAGATATTAACTTTTTGTAAATAATTTTAGAATTTTACTTCTTCATTATTCCAGCAATTCTTTATCTTGTATGGTTAATTGTTATTTAGTATCTACTATGAAAGGCGCATACCATTCGTTATTGCTGACCAATTTACATAGCCTTTATCACTTATTTTTACCATAGCATTATAATTTTTTTGATTAATTTAAAAAGTGCTTCTTTACCAGCAATCAGATCACTAACGTTTGTTTTTGTTAATTTTTTATGGCGGAAATTATCAGACAAAGTGAATTTACAAGTGGGATAATTTGAACAGCCATAAAAGCTTTTAAAGGATAATATTTCCGCCAGATTTAGGACAAATCGCTACTGTATTCTTTTCGTCTTCTTTTTTTCTATTTGCTTGGAACGTTTTAAAATTCAGTTTCTCAACGTCTGATGGCACATTCTCAATTAAATGAATAATAAGCTTTACTTTGTATATCACCTAATTTTTCAAACGCTGCAATGCTTATGACTTGTTTTGTCGGGGAACGATTGCATAATGTTCTTGAACCTTACTAACGTCTACATAACGTTTGCTAGGTTGATCTTGTATGATTGATTGATCCAAAGAAAGAAAATCAGCATACCTGGCATTGTTGCTTTTCAAATAATTCTTAGTTCATACAAATTAGTGCCTAATTTTTTTACCCATTTTAAACGTTATGCTATAACATGAAATTCGTTTCTTTAATTTACTGGTATTCAGAAAAAAAGTCGTCAATACAAGTTACGATATAATCATTCAAATCATTAGCTGGTGTCAGAGTCTGAATTCCCATGTAACATCGTTCACCAGTAGAATAACTTTCTTCTACACTACCTAAATGTATAATGATAGCATTGGTTGCAGATATAATATCAACGATTTTATCATATTCATCCTCAGGGTTTCTAGATTCAACAGTTACTTCAAACGATATTAAATTATTATATTTAGGATCTATATTAATTGTAGTAGTGGCATTCTCATCCATTTTTGATATCTCAAATCGTAACAAGTTTACTATTGATTCTTCCACAGTTACATTATATACAGCATATCCAAAATAATTTATTGACATTAATGACATTACATACTCTCCTTTTTATTGGCTTATTGTAATTCAGTAACTATTCTATTGTTTACTATAAATAACGAATACCATAAATACATTCTTCATGTATAAATGATAAAATTTTTGAATCATCACTAGATTGGTTGCTATTATAATACATAGATAGCAGTTCATTAAATTTTGCAAATACACTTTCAGGAACGGATAACAATCCCATACCATTGCTAAACATGATCTTATTAGCAGGTAACAGTGCAGTTCTTTTATTGCCGTCCCAAAATATTTGATTTTTCGAAATGAATAGAAACAGTCGCAATGCTTTTTCAGTTTCTGATATCTCTTGATTCATTATCTCACCATATTGATTCTTTACCTCATCTTCAGTTAACATTGGTGGCACATACCTTCCTTGAATCGTCGATAATTCTACCCCACCGGTTCGTATTTCGCCAGGAAAAAGGGCATCTTCCGCTGCAACGATCCGATTAATAAGCTTACTTGTCTCTAACAAGGGTTCCTGTACGTCGTTTAAAGCATTTCAAAGCTTCTTTTTAAGTTAACGACGGTCAGGACATCATCTACGGCCACGTTATTGGCCCGATTATACTTGATAATCTCTTCTGTTTGTAATAGTGTTGTATTCAATCCTTCAAATTTCCCCGCATTATACACCAGTTTCACAATGTTTTTCTTCAATAGATACACAGACTCTTTGCGAGATAAGTGGTATTTATCAGGAAATGTAGGCTGCATTTCTTCCTTCATTTTCTCACCTCTTGAATTTTTCCTTCTATTATTATTATATAGGGTATTATTCTGTCATAGATCCAAACTCTTTACGGCAGTATCTTTGTCTTCCTGGGTGATCCCAATATAGCGTAAGGTCTCCCGTTGTGAAGAATGATTGAGCAGCGACTGAATGATCTCTGTTTTGGTCCCTTGTTTGTACAAAAAATAGCCAAAGGTCTTGCGCATCGAATGAGGACCAATTTCTTTTAACCCAACCGCCGTTCCTGCTTCATGAATGATCCGCCAAAGACTTTGTCGGGTCAAAGGCGTATCTGCTCCTTTTCGACTTGGAAACAAATACTTGCTGAAATCATGTACTTGCAGCTGCTCAGGAAATTCTGATTGAACATAATCGAGAATCACTTTCCGTAATTTGTTCGAAATGAAAACTGAATTGTGTTTGGCTGTTTTTTGTTCTTTCATGGCCAGACGTTCTTTGACGATCACCCGACCACGGGAAATTTCTAACACGTCACTTAATTTCAGCTGTCTTAAATCGGAGATTCGATACGCCGTATTGATCCCGATCGAAAAAAGCACCAAATTCCGTTGCCCATATTTTCCGGAAGCCAAAATCGCCTTCATGGCATCGATCTTTTTTTTGTCGCGAATCGGTTCCACGCTCTTCATTTTTAGCCGCCTTTCAAATGTTACTTAATATGATTATAACAGATAATAAGTCACATTTAAACAAGCTATAGAAAAAAGGCCCTAAAAGAAAAGTGATTTTCTCTTAGAGCCTCTAAGGATGAAGCGATTTTCACGAATGTGACAGAATTATTTTGTGTCACATTGGACTTTTGATATTTTCGGTAAGATTTGATTATCTCAGAACATTAATATTACCCCTTTAAAAAATTTTGTCAGTACTTTTAAGTTATTATATTCTGAAAATTCAAAATTTTCAGTCTATATAATTAACTTATATTCAGTTTTACCAAATGATAAGCTTTAAAAAGTATTCAGAATTTAGTCATGTTATGGATCTCATAAAGTAGATATGGAATATTTATTTTCTCTTGTCTAATTTATAAGAACTAAATGATTTCATCATTGTTTTGACACTTTTAGTTATTCGACAACAATCATTTTGTGATAATACATAATTAACCTTATATGAATACCAAAAAAATAATTTATCTTTCTCTATTCAACTTATCATTTACATCTGTAAATTTTTTGTTGACAATTTAAATCTACAAGAGTAGACTTTTCTCATACTATTAAAGAAGAGATAGATTTATAGGAATAGGAGGCACCTCATTAATATATGATTTGGGGTTATATGAAGAGTTGATTAAGAAACCAAATAAAATTGAAGGGCAAGTAGCCAATATCAAAAGAATAATAAATGCGAACAAAAACCAGTTAAGCACTCTGCCTAACTGGTTATGACTAAATTTTCAGTTGTCTCTCTACCAGCACTAAATGTCGAAGAGCCAAAAATCTGAGCCAGAATGAGGTTCGTTCTGACCCAGATTTGATTTTGCACAACTCATCAGTCCTTATTAACAAAGAGCTCATATTCCTCATGTTGAGAATACGAAGGCCATGTACCAGCTTATTGGTTTAGTATATAAAATTACTCATTATTTTCGTCATATTCCATCTCATCTTCAGTTACCCACATATGATTCTTAACTTCTTCTTGACCATCGGTTGGAGTGTAATTAACAACGTAAACAGTTCCTGTAATAGATTTATCTACTTTTGCTTCAGCTCCCATCATCCCATCCATGTGATCGGCATTCAAGATAACAGTATCGCCCTCATTTGCTACAGTCTCAGTATTTTTTAACTCTTCTTGTACTACCCATCGATGATTGTTAACCATTGGTCCCCCAGTTTTTGGCTCATAGCTTACTTCATACATTGTAGTATCAAAGGCCCCTACAACTTGAGCATTTGCACCTTTCATCCCTTCCATATGATCGCCTAGCAGTATAACATTACTTCCCACCGGGAATTTAGGGTTCGCAGCATCTTTCATTGAAGAAGGAACCATACCTTCGTGATTCATTCCCTCCATACTATTCATTTCACTAGACGCTGTAGAAGTCGATTCCTCGTTTGTGCTTTTAGAATTATTCGATTCACTTTGATTGCTACACGCTCCTAAAAATACAATAATTCCAAGACTTGCAAATACTAATTTTATCATCTTTTTCACTGTCTTCATCCTCCTTTAATTAATCACATTTAGGTCATCTCATAAATTTGTAATCCAAAAACTTCTTTTTTAATTGTAGCTATTGATAAGTCCTTCTTAGAAAAGATTACTACAGAATTTGATAAGATATCTAAATGAACTTTTTCGACACTATCTATCGAAATCAGTTGAAAAAATATTTTTTTTGCCCAACATTCACATACTAGTTTAGCAATTTTTATCTGTTTTTGAAACAAATAACTCTCCTCCTTTATTGAAATGGTAACTTTATAACAAATTTAGTTCCTAGACCTAATTTACTTTTTACAGTTATACTACCTTTATGCGCTTCAACAACGCTCTTTACAATAGCTAATCCGATACCTTGCCCCCCTAAAGCTCTACTTCTGGAGGGGTCAGCCATATAAAATCTATCAAAAATATGAAGTTGCTGATCTTTTTCTATACCGATGCCGTTGTCTTCAACAATTAAAAGAACATGGTCTTTATTTTTACTTATAGAAAACTTAATGGTTCCCTCCTTTTGCGTAAATTTAATAGCATTATTCAAAAGATTGATAACAACTTGGTTCATTTTATCTTTATCTGCAGATATATTGATGTTATCCCCTTGGATTTCAACATGAAGGTTTTTTGACTCAATTTTGCTGGCGAAATTTTCAATAACGGATTCAATCAACTTATATATGTTAAACTCAGTTTTATTTAAATGATCATATTTTGCTTCAATTTTGTTGATTATTTCTATATTTCCAATTAAACGAGTTAGACGATCTATTTCGTCATAACAAGATTGTAGGCGCTCGGGAGTTATTTTCCAGACTCCGTCAATCATTCCTTCCACATTGCCTTTAAGCGTAGCTAATGGAGTTCTTATTTCATGTGAAATATCGGTAGTTAATCTTTTTCGAAGCCCATGCTGTTTCTCCAACTGATTACTTAAATCATTTAGGGAATCAATTAAGGAATTTATTTCAATAATTGAAGTTTCTTGTGGGATTTTATCAGCATATTCCCCACGAGTTAATTTATGTGTAAAATCGCTTACATGCTTTAGTGGCAATCCTAATCTAGCAGAGATCCACGAAGCAAGTATGACTGATACAAGAAGAGCTGCAATTGCAACATACATTAAACTTTGTTTCATACTGGAGATAAACAAGGCATCGTGCTCTGTATAAGCAAAAGGTCCGAAATAATAAAACGTTACTTTTCCAAACTCGTTTCCATCATTAATTAACTTCTTTTTCACTTCTATTGTTTCGTCTAGTTTCACACTGTTTTTCTCAGAAACTTTCAATGCATTTTTTTTCAGTTTCTCCTGTGCTGACTTCAAATCTTTTCCAGTAAGTTCCCAAACCATGTTGCCTTGTTCGTCTTCTATAGAAAAATAAATATTATTCTCTAATACTTTCTCAGATAGTGCTGCAAGTTCTTCACTATTCCATGTTTCCCCACTATTTAACCACAATAAATCAATTGTATATACATACTGATTCAACAAATCTTCTTGTCGCTCTTCCACGTATTTACTAAAATGATTGTTCGTCAAACTTAATGCGACTAAACTAATCGATCCTATTATTAATGTTGCGATTGCTAAAAAGGAAACAGCTAATTGAGTTTTTATCGTTCTTTTTCTCATTAGTGGCCACCAAATCTGTATCCTGTACCATGGACTGTCAAAATATACATAGGTGATTTAGCATCATTCTCAATTTTATGTCTTAAGTTTTTTATATGAGAATCGATGCTCCTATCTAGTCCATCAAATTCTATTCCCTTAACTTTCTCTATCAAATCACTACGAGAAAAGACTTTATTAGGTGTGGACATTAGAGCGTGTAGAATATCAAATTCAGTTGTTGTAAGGTTTAACTCCACTTGATGTAGATACACTTGTCTACTATCAGGGTATACTATCAATTCTTTATTATTTGAAGAAAGCTTATTAGGATTTGATAAGGTCTCAGTTCTGCGCAATACAGTTTGTATTCTCGCAACTAATTCTTTGGGACTAAATGGTTTAATCATATAGTCATCTGCACCTAACTTGAGACCAGTAAGAATATCATCCTCATCAGACTTAGCTGTTAACATTATAATTGGTACATTTGATATTTCTCTGATTTTTCTACATACAGTCAATCCATCAGTATCCGGAAGCATTAGATCTAGCACAACTAAATCAGGATTATTTTTCTCGAATTTTTCCAATGCCATTGCGCCACTTATTGCTTTATAAACTGAATAATGATTAGCAACTAGATAGGCATCAATAATTTCTAATATTTTTTCTTCATCGTCCACAATAAGAATTTTCATAGACAATCATCCTTCTTAAATTATTTTCTATTTAATTTCCATTTGTCCCATCATTCCATACTCTTCATGTTCTAATATATGACAATGATACATGAAAATACCTTCACGGTCGAATTTCACAAGAAGTTCTACTGTTTCATCCGGATTTACCAGCACAGTATCTTTCCATCCTTGCTCGTTTAGTGCGGGCTGATTTCCATCTCTAGATAAAATTTGAAACTGAACACCATGGATATGGAACGGATGAATCATGCCTCCCATCATACTACTAATATTGTTAACTTCCCAAATCTCTTGAGTACCTAATTTTTTATATAAATCTATTCTTTCCATATCAAATTGCTTATTGTTGATGTTTACCATGTGAGACATTCCACTTAAATTAATACTCTGTCTTGTTAAATCTTCCAATTTCTTTTCATCTAAAGTACTAATAGTATTTAGACTATCAGAGGGATTAAACTCTTTGTTGTCTATCGTATTCTCAATTCTCATTGTCAGTGCAACCAAATTATTTGCTAGTAAATGAATCACCTTACCTTTTTTATAATTCTGAGTATCCACTAATATTTCTGCCCTTTCCCCGGGCGCTAAAAGTAGTTTACTAAGTTTAACAGAAGTATTCAGAAAACCACCATCTGTAGCAATTTGGTAGAATGATTCGTCATTATCCAAATTAAAAGTGAAGTTTCTTGCATTGGATCCATTAACAATTCTATACCTCATCCATCGGCTTTTTATCTCAACGTATGGATTGATTGTGCCATTAGTAAGCAACGTCTCCCCTTTTGTTCCATCAGAGTTAAAATCATTTTCATAGTTAATTTGATTAGTAGAACTGAAAGATTTATCTTGCACAATCAAGGGAATGTCGTCGACACCATATTTGGAAGGTAAATCTAATAATTTTGAGTTGCCATCATCAATATACATCAAACCTGCTAACCCCTTATAAACTTGAGATGCTGTTTCTCCTTCCGGATGGGGATGAAACCAGAGTGTAGAAGCTTCTTGATCAACCTCGAATGTTACACTTTTTTTCTGTCCTGCTTCTATAATCTGATGTGGACCTCCATCTGCATCAGAAGCTACTTTCAAACCGTGCCAATGAAAAGATGTGCTAGCATCAAGATTATTGGTTGTATTGATAGTAACTTTTTGACCTTTTTTCAGTCTAATAACTGGCCCTAAAAAATCCCCGTTATAGCCTAATGTTTCAGTTTTTTCTCCATCCATGATTTGAACTTCCCCGTTTTGAGTAACTATATCATATGTCACATTTTCTTTGCTTTTTGAAGATGGTTCAAGAACAGGGGGAATCAATAGTTTTCTATCTGTTTGGTGTACAACCTTCAAATCAGCTTCTTGATTATCCCCCATCATATTGGACATTCTACTTGAGATTTGTCGTTGTTCTTCTTGATAGATAACTTCAGCATGCTCCTCCTTGTTCTGCTGTTGAATCAATATGAAAATACCGCCTAGGGTCAATATTGATATTGTTGTTGCTGCTAACCAAATATATTTATTATTCTTCAACCCATCATCTCCCATATCTATTATGTATTTACCATAAAAAAAATATGTGGAGATTTCGTGTCGATCCCCCCACATATATTTATATTTATATAGATATATCCCTAGTTACAGTATACTTTGTATTTTTTAGTAGTTGATTTAAGAATGTTAATGTTAATTTTGAATCAGCATCGAAAGTAACTGTACCTCTAGCCAAGTCAACTATTTTTACACTGACTGTTGGCTCTGCTTCCAAAGCATTTCTTACTTTTGTTGCACACCCTGAGCAATTCATTCCGTTAATAACCACTATTTGCAAATATTTCATCATAAAATTCCTTCTTTCCTAAAAAAGACGCCTATATTGGATTTACTAATCTAATCAATCTTTTAAGAATTGTCTTACAAGTATCATAATGAAAATTTATGGAGAAACCATGTATAGAGTTTGTTTTAGAGCTTTAAATATAGGATAGATACAGAATGATTTGCTCAGTTTATGATTGCATATCAAATTTATTATTTTACATTAATGCAGTCTCCTCAGGTAGAATTACTTGCACATCTACTTATGTTTAGTAAAAAGGTCCTACTTGTAAAACAATATATGACAATTTTAATAATTCTTAATTGTCAAATTAAGTTAGACAAATCATCAATACTTACGTAACTCAAAAATACTTCCAAAGGTGTTCGATAATCCAGTGATTTTCTAGGAATATTATTTCGTTTAGATGTGACAGATTGAATAAAAGATTCATCTACTGAATTGAAATCCATAGATTTCAATAAACCATCTCTACGTAACAATCCGTTAGAATTCTCGTTTAGGCCTCTTTGAGACGGTGTTCCTGGATCAGCGAAATAAATGGCAATATCATTGGCATTACTGATTTGTTTCCAATTTGAAAATTCCTTTCCACAATCAAAAGTGATGGATTTGAATAGATTTTTCGGTACAGATTCAAACCAATGATTTAATTTTTTTCAATATCAATCGCTTGTCTACCACACGGTTTCAATGTAATGATAACTTTTGATAATCGTTCAACTAAGGTAATTACAGCACTTTTATGTTTCAGACCTACGATAGTGTCACCTTCAAGGTGACCAAACTCATTTGAGAATTGGCTATAATCTTTTTCACGTTCATGAATAGAGCGGCGGAAAGCTTGTTTTCCACGCCTTTCTTGATGTCCATTCGGTTTACGCTTGCCTTTCATCGGTAAGTCAGAAGGATTAAATAGCCCCTTTTTGAACATACGATAAATGGTACGAGCAGAACAACGAATAGGAAACGCTGCACGACCAACAATCACATCGGGTGTCCATCCTTGAACAACCTTTCTTTGAATATATTCTGATTGTTCCTCGGGTAAAACAAGCGGGCGTCTACCACAGTTTGATTTGTTTTTCTTATACTGTTGATAGTATTCTAAGGCTGATTTTCCTTGCTTGAAGAATAGGTATACTTTATGGATCGTTTGTCTTGAACGACTCAAGCAATGCGCAGTTTTCGCAACAGATTGATTTATTTTGAAATAAGACTCTATCATTACAAGTTCATCCGTTGTAAGATGGGTATAGGTCATTTGTACTCACTCCTTATAATTCTTTGGTCAGAACTATTTTGAGTGTAGCACAAATGGCTTTTTTAGTTGTCTAGCTTAATTTTACAATCGGCGAATCTAAAAAAAAACAAATACTGCAAAGAATAATCTGATCATGTCCATGAATTCCATTAGGCAACCTTCTAACTGGAAATTTATTGCACAAATAAAGTGAATATATCAGATCTATAAAATACTGAAAGAAAATTATTTATCATCAATATAGAGCTAGCTCACAAGAAACAGAAAAGCACTTTTGCAGTTACAACGGAGTAAAATTAATTTAAATTTCATATCATGTACATCTATCGCTAAGTATCCCGCCCAAAACATATGTTTAGAGTTTCATGGATATCCTAACAGGTAGAAGTGCTATGATGATATTCGATTAGCATCCTAATATGAAATATAAGTTTAGAACTGCTATTTTGGGCAGAGGGATATTATGTAAGTACGGTTGTACTTAACGACTCGACAATAAAAGAATATATCAAACAATAAGAAAAGTTTGATGTAGCATTAGATAAGCTGAGTGTTCGAAAATATAACACCCATGTTTAGGATTAATAATTGCTATCACTTTCTCTTAAGAGATAGCGAAAGTGATATCTTGAACAGTGAAAGCCAGCATCCGGAGACGCTGGCTAGTGTTAACACCTTTGAACCAATTAGATTTAATAATGATTAAAAGCACCAAAACTAAAGTTTTTTCTTAGCTTCTATTAAGAGTGGGATAAAGTAATATACTCATCTCTTAAAGTTAGTATGTCGTTATCAGAATTAATTTATCTACCACTTACCAGAAAGTGAAGAGATTGTAGCTCGAATAGAGAATACATTTTTTGCAAATAATTAGGATTTGGCATTAGCTTTCTTTTCTTCTTCTTTTAAGTTCCAGATACCAAAGTACATTACCAAAAAGAAATAAAACTAAACCTAAAATCGATATATACCAATAATCCTCGGTACCTGTTTTGGGCAAAAATTTATTATTTTCATCTTTGTTATTCTCATTTAAGTTATTACCATTAGGTGTTATTCCATCAGATTCATCATTCGGCACCACGATTTTGGTTGCCTGACTACGATAGTCTTTCCCACCTACTCTTACAATTGCCACAACTCTTAGGATATCACCTGCTGTCACATTTTCTGGGTTAAGAGTAATCATGAAGTTACCAGCGTGATTTGCTGTACCTTTACCAACAATCTCATTATCCTCATTTAAGATCTCTATTATTGCATGTGCAGACGCTTTCCCTATCACTGGATAACCATCGGTGCTATTTCCGCTGATGGAAGCTGTCGGTGCGGCAACAGTCAGTGCTCCGACAGTTACATTGATTGGATCACTTGGGTCTTTACCGTCACTGTCTGCGACGACTGTAATGGTATCCCCTTCAGACAATTCAGGTACATTGACACTCCAATTGCCCTCATCATCTGTTTCGGTGGTAACTTCAGTCCCATCAGGAAGTGTCACCGTCACGGTTGCCCCTGGTTCAGCGGTACCACCGATGGTGGTATCCCCAGCTGTTACCTAGTCGATCGTTGGTGTTTCCGTCAAATCTTCTACATCGTCTGCAGGAACCACTAGTGTTGTGCCTGTACTTCGATAATCTTGACCGCCCGCTGTCACAACTGCCACTACCTGCAAAGCTTCTTCTGGCGCCACATCGTCTGGATCTAAGGTCACGGTATAAGCACCTTTGTCATCCGCCGTCGTACTACCAACAATATCGCCTGCTTCATTTAAAATTTCAATGGCCGCATTTGCTGCGGCTGTCCCCGTCACAGGATACCCATCGGTACTGTTTCCTGTTATTGTAGCCGTCGGTGCCGCCACGGTTAAACCGTTTACACTCACGGTGATTGGTGCACTCGGATCTTTGCCTTCGGATTCAGCTACGACTGTTACTGTAACACCTTCCGTTAGTTCTGGTACCGTCGCTTCCCAGTTACCTTCATCATCGGCTTCTGCCGTGATTGGATCGCCTTCAGGAAAAAAGCCGCCTATTGGATTCAACATATATTTATGCACAAAAAGCAATGCATAAATCTTAAAAGACTGTTTTTTCTCTACATCCCGATTTGAAAAAAGTAGAATATGGAGAAACTTTCTTGCCGTAAGAATTCCCATATTTAATGTGATGATTCACCAAACTTATAAAGCCTTATACTTCGTATTTTCCAACAATTGATTAATAACGCTAATTGATAAATCTGTCTTTGCTGCAATAGTTACCAATCCTTCTTCAAGATTCACTTTCTTAACAGAAATTGAGGGATTCTTTTCTAATGCATACTTAATTTCTCCGGCGCATCCTAAACAAGCCATTCCACTAATAAATAAGGTCTGTAAATATTCAGTCATGAGACAATCACCTTTCCTATTTGACTTTGAATTTTTTTAAGCGAAGTGAATTTAAAAGCACTGATATCGAGCTAAAACTCATAGCAGCTCCTGCAATTATTGGGCTTAATAAAGGCCCACCGAAAATGTTCAAAATACCCATCGCTATTGGAACACTTAACATGTTATAAGCAAATGCCCAGAACAAATTTGACTTTATATTCCAAATTGTTTTTTTGCTTAAGTCAACAGCTAACAGTAGCAATTGCAGATCGTCGTTCATCAATATTATATCCGCAGATTCCATCGCTATATCAGTACCAGAACCCATCACAAAACCTATATCCGCTTGAGCGAGGGCAAGTGCATCGTTTATCCCATTACCTACCATTGCAACCCTATGTTCTTTTGACTGCAACATTTTAACATAATAGGCCTTTTCTTGAGGTAATACCTCACTAATAACGTTGGTGATCCCAACTTGATTAGCTATTGCCTGTGCAGTAAGTTTATTATCACCCGTGAGCATAACCACATTGAGGCCAAGTTTATTCAACTTTTGAATTGCTAATGCACTTGCTGGCTTTATAGTGTCTTCAATCGCAATTATTCCGAGAAAGATACGATCATTTGCAATATACACTGGTGTCTTTCCTTTAGATGCTAAATTATCTGAAATTAACTTAAATTTACTAATGTCTATATTCAACTGCTTAAAGAACTCTTCATTTCCTAAACTTACTTCGGTACCTTTCAATATAGCATTAATGCCCAATCCAGAGAAAGATTCGAATATACTAGGTTCAACCAGATCAATCCCCACGATTTCGGCTTCTTTTACAATTGCCTCCCCAAGCGGATGCTCGGATGCTTTTTCAGCAGAGGCCGCTAAAAACAAGAGAAAGTTTCTATCCATATTTTCTGCAAGTATTATATCTGTTACCACAGGTTTTCCTTTTGTAATCGTACCAGTTTTATCGAATAATATTGTTTTTACGTGATGAGTTGTTTCTAAAGCTTCACCACTTTTAATTAAAATACCATTTTCAGCGCCTTTTCCCATACCGACCATAATAGCTGTCCGTGTAGCTAAACCGAATGCACAAGGACATGTTATAACTAAAACTGAAATTAAGACTGAGAATGAAAACGAAATACTTTGTCCAGATAGCACCCAAAGTAGACTAGATCCAATCGCAACTACAATAATGATATATACAAAGTAACTTGAAATGATATCAGCCAGTTTTTCGATTGGAGCTTTCGAAGATTGTGCATCATCCACTAGTTTGCTTATTTGAGCTAAAGTGGTGTCTTTACCAATATGAGTTGTTTCATATCTTATTACGCCATTTTTATTTTTACTGGGTCCTATTACTCGGTCATTAGCTTTCTTTTCAACAGGAAGATTTTCACCTGTAGGCATAGATTCATCAACTAAAGACTTACCACTTATTACAATACCATCCAGTGGCAAACGCTCTCCTGGTTTTGCTATGATCACATCTCCTACTAAAACTGATTCAATAGGAACAGTCTGTTCCTTATTATGTCTGATAGTTTTCGCTGTTTTGGGAGTTATCCTCATTAATTTTTGTATTGCTTCAGATGTCTTATCTTTCGTCACCAACTCTAGGTATTTCTCTAGTCTGATTAACGTTAATATCACTGCTGATGCTCCAAAGTAGAGCTCTTTTGTATAGAGATAATTTCCCAATATAATCTGTATTGTTGCAAAGATGCCGTATAACAAAGCAATACTTGTACCTAAAGCAATTAATGTGTCCATTTTCGGATGTTTTTTCATGAGTGAGGAAAATCCAATTTTATAATAGTCTTTATTGGCCAATATAACCGGAGCGGTAAGTATTAATTGCGTCATCGAAAAAAAACTAGGGTTTGTCGTAGGATCAATTATTTCAAATAGGGGTAACTCAAGTATATTTGCACTAGCAACATATATAATAGGAATTGTAAATAGCATTGACGTGATAAATCTTCGCCTTAGCTTCTGTTGCTGTTGCTCTTGTTCTTTTGTTTTATATATTACTTGTTCCTCATCTTCAGAAAGAGCATATAGCTGATATCCAAGAATTTTGACAACATCACTTATTTTTGCAACCGCTGAAGGGTCAGTTGATATTACCGAGAGTTTTTCTGCTTCAAAATTTACGTTGGCATATTTGACATAAGTCATTGATTTAACTACATTTTCAATTTTGTTAGCGCAGGACACACAAGTCATTCCACTTATTCCAAATACCTTTATCTCAGTTTTTTTTCGAATCTCAGCGTCATAACCAATGTCTTGAATAGCTGTTATAACTGTATGATTAGACAAAACACCTTCATCATATTCCAATTTTAGAACCTCAGTTGTTAAGTTAACTTTAGCGAAATATACTCCATCCAACTCATGAATTTTTTTCTCTATTGTTGTTGCGCAAACTGCACAAGTCATTCCATAAAGATTATATTTTGAAATCATTGAATTCCTCCGTGTCAGAACGTTTAACCAATCCGTTTAAATAGTAGCTTACTTCTGAGATACAACCTTCATCCATTCCAGAAAGTAACCTTTGTATTTCGGTTTCCAAAAATTCTTGCTTCTTAATCAGTGAAGTGTAGTATCTTTGGTTTTTTGAAGTGTTAAACGTGATCACATTTTTATCTAACAACCTTCTTATTAACGTTTTTGTTGTGGAGGGATGCCAACTATTACGCTCTTGCATTCCATGTGTTATTAAACCACATGTTACCGGTTCATATCTCCAGATAAACTTTAAAACATCTAACTCTGAATTCGATACCTGTATTTTGTGTTCGACCAAGACCATCCCTCCTTAGGCTATTCATAAAGTACGTTCTTCTTTATTAAACAAATGATGAATTGTTGTCAAAGTAGAAACACTTATAGTTACAATTAATAAAAAGCATAAAAAGAAAAATGTTTCCGGTAAAAAACTGATAATTGGATCTGTACGATAGTCAAACATCCAATCATCATTGTCAAAAAATACTTGATGAAAAAGCACAAATGCTTTATCAAAAAACAGAAGTGCCATTACACAGACTGATATTATCATCCGCTTGATTAAACTAGTGATTTCTCTGACTTGATCACGCGTTACTAATTTTTTCCTGTTTAGGTATAAAAGAACGCTACTCGTAGAAAGAAGCAATGAATAGTTAAGCTGGAACAAAAATTTAACATCTTTAAAATGGTTTATACCGCGATCTGAGACGTATAGATTATCAAAAACCAATTCTTTTTGAAAAGGATTATTTAAATAGCCCATTAAATTTCTAAAATCTTGATTAACTTGAGATCTACTCCAGTTTTGAAAATTTATATCGCTTTGAAAGAATAAATTGATTTTGAGCAAACCAGGGAAGTTGATTGTCAATGTAATCGCGAGGGATAAAGCAAAGACAAAAAATAATAGAAATAGCATGCTTTTTTTCATTAAATTAATATTTATATTAGATCACTCCTTTTAATATAATGATAAAAAAACTTGTGTAGAAAATGTGTACCAATGTATCTGTCAAAAAGTCTACATAAAATTTCCATAATAGCCTGCTATAGTCAAAACAAGTTCATTAGGAAGGAGGGAAGAATTTGAGAGAACCCTACGACAGAGTATTTATTTCGTTTGGTCCATTTACTATTTATTGGTATGCCATTTTCATAGTGTTTGGGATCATAATCGGATATTTTGTTGCTAATAGAAGAGCAAAGCGTGCGGCATTGCCTGAGGATACAATTGTTGATCTGTTGTTATATGGATTGCCAGTTTCTATTATATCGGCCAGATTATACTATGTACTTTTTGAATTACCTTTGTACATTGATGATCCTTTAAGTATCTTAAAAATTTGGGAAGGTGGTCTAGCAATACATGGTGGATTAATTGGTGCTGTATTGACAGGGGTTATTTATTGCAAGAAGAAAAATCTTTCTTTTTGGAATGTTGCTGACGTAGTTGCTCCCAGTATAGTAATTGGACAAATCATTGGACGATGGGGAAATTTTATGAATCAAGAGGCCTATGGAGAAATTGTAGACATAGAGTTCCTGCAATCTCTGAAACTCCCATCTTTCATAATTGATCAAATGTATATTGATGGGGCCTACCATCATCCGACTTTTTTATATGAGTCTTTATGGAATATAGGAGTACTCATTATTTTGCTTCTGGTGTCTAGAAATAGAATGTTCTTTGGGCAAATATTTTTAATTTATGTTTCACTATATTCCGTCGGGAGATTCTGGATTGAAGGATTACGGACCGACAGTTTAATGCTAACAGCAAACTTGAGAATGGCTCAAGTCCTGTCCATAGTCCTATTAATTGGCTCTATATTAACTTACATCTATCTCAAAAAATCTAAGGAGGAAGATTTACATGGAAGCATTACTTAATCTCTTACCACTACTATTACTACTAATTTGCCCTATCTCAATGATGTTTATGCATAAAGGGCACGGACATGCTGGGCATCATCATATGCATGGAGAAGATCATTCAAAACACACTGGTTCCGAAAATGATATAGCAAGTTTAAAAATCCAAACTGAGCAATTAAAAGAAGAAGTTGCTACTCTAAAGAACTTAGTTAAGGAGTGATGACAATGCAGTGGTTATTACTTTTATTATGTCCGATAATGATGATATTTATGATGAGGGGTATGCACTCAGGATCGCATAATGAAAAAGATGACGAACAATTGAAACAGGATCTTGAAAATTTAAAAGAGCAAAATGATATCTTAAGTAGTGAACTAAGCGATTTGAAGTCAAGGTTAAAATAAGTTAAAGGAGGCGTGACATAAGTTACCTAGTTACGCTCTCCAAAAAACAAGGAGCACTTGGAAATCATGAGATTTTTCGAGTGCTTCTTGTTTTTTTATTCATTTTGAGTAGTTCAAGTTCCTATTTTTGTCAATTTCATCATATTGATTGCCGTAATGAGTAAACCCGTCTGTTTTCTGACTTTCTCTAAGCCTCGAACCGTGTAGCGAGTGAAGCCCGAACAAGCCTGCATAAATCCGAAGACTGTTTCCACGTCGACTTTTCTCCGCCCATATATTTTTTGAATGTCAGGCGTTGATAACCGTTCTTTTTGTTTTTCTTTATGATACTCCCAAGACGGGTTTACAGTGATCTTTCTACGATTCCCCTTTGGGGTTAAGGCTTCAGGAATGAGCGCTTGGTTCGCATCCGTTTTTTCTGCTTGGTATTCTTTAAAATCTCGGACAAAGCCATCCGCATCTGTTCGTTGACGGTAGGCATGAAAATTGAATCGTACCCCTTTGGGGTCGATGTAAAAGTCCTCATTGGGCTCGTAAACCCAATTCATTACTTTCCGGTCATCTGTCTGCCATTTCTTACTTTGTTCTTTAAACATCGTTCCATAAGGAATCAGTGCAGTATGCTGAGGAAGTTCATCTTCTATATAGCGGTAATTGCTTTCTGAACCATAACCTGCATCGGCGACCAAATAATGAGGGGACTTTTGTGCAGTCTTCATTTTTTCCAGTAATGGTTTCAGTGTTTTAGTGTCTGTTGGGTTTTGAAAGACATCGTAGCCGAGCACAAATTGATTACATGTAGCGATCTGCAGGTTATACGCAGGTTTAAGTTGGCCATTTTTCATGTGGTCTTCTTTTACGCGCATAAATGTCGCATCATGATCGGTTTTTGAATAACTGTTTCTAGTCCCATAAATAGAAAACTGCGTTTGATGTTCCAGAAGTTTTTCTCGCTTTGCATTTAGTTTGCGTACTTGGCTTTTCAACGTTCGCCGTTGTTGTTTCGCTGGATTTGGCGAAAGACGTTTCGTTGCCTCAACTTCATTTTCTAGTTCATCCAGACGCAGTTCCATCCGTGTTAACAGTTCATCTATCATGTCTACGGTCAAGGTCGTCCCTTCGGGAATCTGTTTCAGGGCATATGCTTCTCTTAGTTCCGTCATCATAGTAAGCAATTTTTCGCGATTCATTTGATCGAACCGGATCGTATTTTTCTTCCAGACAAAGCTGTATTTATTCGCATCCGCCAAGATTTTGGTCCCGTCAATAAACAACGCATCATCAATCAGATTCCGTGCACGCAGATACTCTGTCAACTGATCTAAACCTTTATTGGTCAACTCCTGTACATCGTTGGATACACAAAAACGGGCGATAGTTCGATAAGTCGGAACCCGTTCTTGCGTCAACCAGCGAGCATATAGGTTTTCTTCAGCTAAGCGTTCAATCTTGCGACTTGTAAAGGTTTCTCGCGTATACGCAAAAAGAACCACCTTCATCATGGCACCTAAATCATATTCTCTTGGTCGACCAAAAAGATAGGGGTCATTAATCTGAAGCGCTTCGACCAGTTCATGGATAAAAACGGCGACATGATTTTCTTTTGGAGAAAATGAAGTAGATAGATCCAAAGTGAGTTGATTCATGTTATAATTAGTATACATTTTGTTTAGTCCTTTCAGGATTAAATGATGGGGCATTGGCGGGAACCGGTGCTCCTTTTTATTTTACCCAAAAAACCGCAAGAAATGAACGCTTTCTCGTCATTTCTTGCGGTTTTCTTCTATGGACTTATGTCACAGTCCCTTTAAAATTCACTAAATTCATGGTTCAGAATAGAATTGATTCTCTCAAAATATTTAGTCTAACTTTACTCTTTATAAAACGAATAAGGCATGCGTGGTTTATAATCTTTCTTTATGTATTTCTGACACCAAAGAAAATGATCCTCATCATTCCATCCACTCGTTGCATTCCACCAAGAGTACATAACATTCCCTGGTGTATGGGGTAGTCCATACACCAGGGGATTCTAGAAGTAAGATTTATTGTTTCTTTTTTAAGTGCAAATAAAACCATTATCTTCGATGAATATAAGGAAAATACCTTTTTAGATAACATTTCTAGGTTATGAATAGATAGTATTCACTCTATCCGCAATTTTCTTCAACGAAAAGTTACTAAAATGGAAGCATGGGCAGCATTAATATGATGATTTTCTTCTGGACGTTGCTAAGACATTCAATAGCAATGAGCGCCATTATAAATGTGGAAGCTACTCGTAAAAAAAGGGAAGATTGATTTCCAATTCTGCCCAAATGCTTATTTATACTACAATTAACCGTATTAATTTCAACTTCTTTGTCCAGAATAACTACCGAACTAGTTCACCACTTGGATAATGAGATATCGGGGCTAAAATTGTAAAATCTTTGCCAAATTTCTTCATAAAATTAGCATGTTTCTCTAAATCTGTAAATAGAATGTATCGTAAGTGATCATGCAAATTTTGATTACGCATATAATGTGGTCTATTAAATTGTGCTCGTATCTCCTCTTCACGTTGATCCGGTGAGACAATATACATCATCAAATTTTCTTGATGAATCGAATACAAATCATCCATTCGATTCATCCCAGAAATTATTGACGTCGATTTTTCAACCTCAAAAGCACATATCGGTTCCCCATTTTTTGAAAACCAAATAACATCAATCAAACCAATCGTCCTACTTAACGGATTTGGTAATTGATAGATTGTTTCTGGTAATAGAGGTATAGACACATCTCCTAAGCGATTCCCATCTACAATTCTATTATGATCGTTTGAGGCAATCCAAGCATGATAACCTATCTCATTACCTAAAGTAGCTAAGATATATTGGATTTTTTGGTGCACATTTTTGCCATCCTCTTTTTCCAACTTCTGTTTTATTAATTTCTGGGTGTTACTTTCTGAAATTCTGACATACTCTTCTTCATTTTCGCGAACAATATAATTTAGTTTCCCAATATCAAATAAAAAAGCTGAGATAGCACCCAAATCTTTCGAAAAAAGTCCTCCTAAGCAGTTGA
The DNA here is from genome assembly GCF_900604485.1 of Enterococcus mediterraneensis. Classification (NCBI taxonomy): domain Bacteria; kingdom Bacillati; phylum Bacillota; class Bacilli; order Lactobacillales; family Enterococcaceae; genus Enterococcus; species Enterococcus mediterraneensis. The sequence continues at coordinate 261,044 of NZ_UWOP01000002.1, read as the reverse complement.
GTTCAATCATACCATCACGGAGTTTAAAATAGTCCTCCCATTTACCTAAGCGAATTTTCGAGCCCGTAAGATAATTATATCCATTTACAATAGCTGTGTTAAAAGGAGGGAAAATGGTAGGTTCTAGAAAATATAAAATGTTTGCGACAGCTGGACCAAGCCCTCTGATTTTCTTTTCTGCTAGAATATTTACAGCAAATAACATTTTAATTTCTTGATTAGCTTTAAGAATTTGATCAAGACAAAGTGAAAAAGCTAACTGATTTTCACTATTTTCATAAATATCCGGAATTCTCAATTTAGGTTTCCACATAAATGCATGCTTGGCTCCTTTAAAAATTTCTGTTTGTTCTGCAATTACATTCATTATGTCCTCTAGGGCTGAATTTTTAAAATCTGTTGGGAACGTTCCGTTATTGACATGTTTGATAAGTACTTGTACGTATTTCCTAACTTTTTTAAACGCTTTCAAACGTTTTTCACTTTTGATAAACCAAGTTTGATACAGTAAATTTTCGCGTAATTTATATTGATTAAACACATCTGTTAAATAAGTATTATCCACTGTAATGACACTTACCATCCCTATTAATATTTTATAAACTCGTTATCTCTAATATGGCTTTCTATATGCAAAATTCCGTAACCACCTTAAATGAAGAATCATGTAAACAGGTTTTAGCGATTTTAGTTAACGGTCTTTCCTTAGATTACTCCGTCCATGTCTCTATAATAGGATTCGTGGTACTTATTAGTTCATACTAATAAATTAAAGGATTCTCCTCTACTCCTAAAATTTCAACAATCAATTTATGAGGCAGACATATACTCATTTCCCCTGGTCTACTAATCCAGCCTGTACGAACAGCAATTTGATCAGGACTATTATCTTCTTTTACCCTGATTTTTCCTGGAGCTACTTCAATAATATTGTATTTCCCTTTTTGAGGGTAATATGTTTTTTCAAAAGACTCATTAACTTGTGATAAGTTAAATTTGTCTACAACTTCTCCATCTATTTTAACAACTGCAATTACATCTGTACTTTCCCTATTATTATTTTCATCATTATTAGTATCAAATAGTAAATATGGTACGAATGATGCCATAATGACCGCAGTAATAATGAAATAGTCCCAAGGTTTCATAAGTTTCAATATTTTATCCACTAAATTCGTTCTCCTGTATTAACTTTTGATATCATACTTTACAGTTGTGTGAATTTTATGTAGGTCTGTATATACTCCATAAAATCTCCATAAGTTTTAGTTATTTTAAAGCTGTCTATTAAATTGAAATATTGCATATGGATCCAATTGCTTTTTTCATAGTAATTCCAATTTCAGTTCCTAATAGAACCTGTAGTATCGATAAAAATAGAGAGGAGAGTATTATGTAAAATGTTTCTTCACAAATAAAAATAAGGGAAGTGAATAATCAATTTGAAAAAAACATTTATATCTACCTCTGTCATAGTGTTTTTGCTATTTTTTAGTAATAGCATCTTAGCTAAGGCACAGACTATTGAGGAAAAAATAAAAGAAAAAGATGATAAAATTGAAACAATTGTGAAAGATCAAAAATCCGCTGAAATTTATCTTACAGATCTAGATAACAAAATAACTCAGCTAGAAAACGAATATCAAAAAGTGCTAAAGGAAAAAAACACATCTGAGAAGAAACTTACCGAAATTAGTCAGAAAATTACTGCTCTTGAGGAAAGAATACGCCTTAGGAATAAACTTATCGAAGAGCAGGCTAGGAATGCACAAGTAAATCAAAAAAGTGACTCTATAATATCTGTCATGGTAAACGCCGAATCATTATCAGATGCAGTCACAGCAGCCATTGGTATGACTAAGCTTATTTCTGCTAGTAATGAGATTATGCAAGCACAGATAGATGATAAAGAAAATTTAGATCAATTAAAAAAAGAAGCTGAGAAAAAAGTTACAGATGCGGAAAAAGAAACTCAATCTCTCGAAGAGAAAGAAAAAGATCTTATAGAAGCCAAATTAACACAAAGTATAAAAATCAATGAGATATCCGCTTCTTTGGCGACAGAGAAATCCGAAAAAGCAAAATTTGAAAATCAAAAACAAGAAGCTGAAAAAAGAAGGGAGAAAGAGCTTAAAGCTATAGCAGAGGAAAAGAGAAAAGAAGCAGAAGCTGCGGCTATTTTAAAAGCTCAAGAGGCAGAAGCCGCATCTATTATAAAAGATCAGGAAAAAGATGTATCACAACTAGCCGATACCAATGACATAGGAATAGGTCAAGGAAATACTGATACACAGAAAGAAGAACAGATACCAGATGAAACTTCGGAGCAAGATTCGAACTCAGTTAATCAAAATGAGTACCAAGACAACAATAGTTCTTCCGATAATACTCAGATTCAAAGTCCCAGTTCTTCTGGTTGGGGCGCACCCGTAGCCAACATTTTCGTCACAAGTCCATTTGGGGGAAGAGCTGATCCTACTGGATTTTCTGGATCTTTTCACGATGGTATAGATATGGGTGGAACTTCTTCAACTCCTATCATGGCATCAAGATCAGGAACTGTAGTACAGGCGTCCTTTGATGGATCCGCAGGTAATTACATTATTATTGATCACGGAGATGGTTACTATTCATATTACCTTCACCTAAGTAATTATATTGCTACACCAGGCCAATCAGTGAGTGCTGGTCAGACCATCGGCATCATGGGAACTACAGGAAATTCAACAGGAGTTCATTTGCATTTTGGAATAGCGACTAGCTCAAATTGGTCTGGATTCGTAGACCCTGCTCCATTTCTAGGAATCTAAAAATGATGAAAAAAATCAAGCGTCTTTCTTTAAATTTACTTCTAATTACCCTTTTTTTTACAGGTTTAGTTTTAATATTTAATTTTCAAATTCGATCTTACTTACTGAATAAACAAGTTCAACAATATGACATAGCAAATTATTCAAAGAAAGATTTGGAAGACAATCTGAAAAAGAAAGGAAACTTTGATTTTGATTCTGTTGAATCTATATCAAATGAGTTAGTATTAAAAGCACAAATCAAAAATAATGATTTGCCTATAATAGGTGGTATCGCTATACCCATTGTAAAATTATCTTTACCAATATACAACGGATTGGACAACACCTCGCTACTTTCTGGGGCTGGAACAATGAAACCAGATCAGCAGATGGGAAAACGAAATTACGCTTTAGCAAGTCATAGTGCCAAAGATAAAACTATTTTATTTTCCCCATTAGAGTTTATTTCTCTAAAAGAAAAAATATATGTGACAGACTTAAAGAATATTTATATTTACCAAGTGTCCTTTAAAGAAAAAGTGGATCCATCAAGAGTTTAAGTCATTGATGATATTCCTAATAAAGATATGATCACTCTTGTTACATGCGGGGATTTGGCTGCTGTAACGAGATTGATTGTACAAGGTACACTAATCGATACAGTTGAATTTAAGAATGCTAATCAATATATCCAATCTTTATTTAGTTAACATAAAAAATTCTTGATATACTTCAAATTCTGTTAGAGTTTGGTTGATTGTCTTGGAATGGCAACAGTTTTTTTGACAAATTTTATAAGGTGCAGAACTTCTTTCCGTATGCTATTCCGATTGTCCTTGACAATGAGCCTCCTCGGATGTGACGATCTTCGGCAGGAGCTAACAGTTAAAGTTAGACTGCCTCGCTAGCGTTAGCACATCCGAGCTCATTATCAAGGATTCGCTGCGCCAATCTCTGGTTACGGTAACCAACCGGTGTCTCGTAGCCAAGTGTACCGTGCAACCGAAGGTGGTTCCACCAATTGACATAGTCAAATAACTCCAAATCCAATTGTTGTAAGGTTTCAAATGTGTATTGATAGACAAATTCTACTTTCAACGACTTATAAGTTGATTCAGCTACGGCATTATCAAAAGGACAGCCTTTATGACTCAATGATCGATTGATGTCAAAAGTTGTTAATAATTCATCAATAGCTTGGTTATCAAACTCTTTTCCACGATCAGTATGAAAAATCTCAACCTCTATCAGAGGTTGTTTGATACGGCTAAATGCTTTTTTTACTAGAACGGCATCTTTATGTTCTCCACAAGAATAGCCGAGAATTTCTCGATTGAACAGATCCAAAATGAAACAGACATAATTCCATTTTTTCCCGACTCGTACATAAGTCAAGTCTGTTACGATCGCTTCTAATGGGTTGTCTCTTAAGAATTTACGATTCAATACGTTTGTCGTTTTGGCTTCATTGCAAGTAGAATGATGTACTTTAAAATAAGCAACAGTATAGCTCGATTTTAATCCTCTATTTTTCATGATTCTACTAATTTTTCGTCGGCTGATCTGAATGCCTCGTTTTGATAAGGCTTTTTTTATTTTTCTTGAGCCGTAGGCCTTTCGGCTACGGATAAATTCTTCAGCGACTACTTCTTCAAGTTCTGATTCGTCTTTCTTTGGTTTTGATTGATAATAATAGGACTGACGTGATAGACCTAATATTCTGCACATCGCTGATATAGGGTAAAGATGCTTATTCGCATCGATTACTTGTCTCTTCGTCCGAATATCAGCGCTGCTTGCTTTAAAATATCATTTTCCATTTCTAATTGCTGGTTTCTTTTACGTAGTTCTAACAATTCTTTTTGTTCAGGCGTAAGATTATCTTTTTCTTTGAATGAACCACTCGTTTTAGATTGCTTTACCCATTTGTCAAATGCTGAAGCCGTTAGTTCATATTCTCGAATGATTTCTACACGTGGCTTTCCAGCTAAGTAAAGATTGACGATTTGTTGCTTGAATTCTTGTGAAAAAGTTCTTCGTGTTCTCTTAGACATAAAAATTCCTCCTGGTATGTTTTCTTCTAGTCTACACACCTTAATTTTTCTGTCTAGTTAATTGTAGCCTATCCACATTTTTTGTATCATAAGTTGTATTAAAATCAATGTGTCACTTTTCAACCGGTTTTAATACCTTAAATTGTGTATTAAAAGTAAATTTACAATCCAAAATCAAGCCTTTTAAGCCATTTTCAAATTAAAGTGCACCCATCTACCCGTCAAATCACCTTAGTCTCTTAAAATTATCGTTTCTTTTTACTAAAGATTCCAAATAATCCGGCAACACCTGCTAATCCCGAAATTATCGCAGCAGCTTTTCTTCTGGGTCTATAATACTTGTAATCATCATATTCATTCAGTCGCTTCAAAGTGACCATTTTTCCATACCTTAGCACTTTTTTATGGGGGTCATTATCTCCCCAAGCATAAAAAAATTCATTAAAAGCCTTAGAAATTTTCCCCATTTCTTACAACCCCTTAATTCTGCATGCTTCAAACTCTAAATATGTCCTTAAAGAAACCATAGACTCTTTTGAATACAGTATTTCTATTTTTGACTATCCATGGGTCTTTAAATTTTCGATAACGCCATTTTGCTCTTGCATGTTGCCCAACATAATAGGAATAATTCTGCGCACGATTTTTATTACCTACAAAGAAATAAAATATTTTCTCAAAGATTGTTAGACGTTTCTTGTTCTTAAAGAAAAAATTATTAAGCACTGGTCAGTCTCCTCTCATCTCAACATTAAGACTTTATACCTATCTAAGTAATATCTTATCATATAAGTTCAAAAACACTTAATTGTAATGTTATATATCATTTATTTTCTTTTATTCCGCGTCAAAGTGCTCTTGCTGATTCCGGTCATTTTTTCGACCTCTGTATAAGAGTGGTTCTCTAGGAGCTGCATGGCCAGGTTAATCTGCTGCTGTGAAAATTTTTTCGGACGTCCCTCCCTAAAGCCCGGTCGCTGCTTAGCAATCTCCTTGCCTTCTTGAGTGCGTTCCACGATAAGGTCACGTTCGAAGTCCGCGAAGGCACTGAAGATAGTAAAAATTAGTCTACCAGTAGAGGTATTTTCGATTATCCCTAAGTTCAAAACATTAATCTTCACGCCTTTTTCGAAAAGGAATTTAATTGTGTTCAATGCATCTTGAGTGCTGCGAGCGAAGCGATCCAGTTTTGTTATTACTAGCGTATCGCCAGTCTGTATTTCCTGTAGGAGTTTTTGAAACTCAGGTCGGTTACTTTTGGTTCCAGTAATTTTTTCAAAATAGATTCGATCGCAACGCTCATCTTCCAGTTGTCGCATCTGTCCTGCTAAATCCTGATGGCGAGTACTTACTCGTGCATATCCATATTTCATGTTTTTCACCCTTTTTCCAGCTTTACTTTTGACTATAAGTTATGACACCGTTGTATGTATTGATTTTACTGGATTGGACAACCGTAGTCAATACTCTTGAGTTATGAACATTAAAAATAAAATATTTACTTAAATTACAGATTGTTTTTCTAAATATCAGAACATTTAGAGAATTGAATAAAATAAACTTATTCTTTATCTAGAGTAAATTTTTTTATTATTACATTTATGTAAATATTCATTAAACTTTAATTCCTATACTGTTAGAGGGTTTAATAAAATTTCGTAGTTCTAAAAATAATTCGGAAAATAAAATTTTAAAAAAACACAACATATAGCTATGTTCTTTCCGTTAATTCAATATATAGTGGTATAATAAATTTGTAAAGAATGACTTCGCCAAGAGTGTTCCTACAATAAAAAGAAAGGAGACAATAGTCATGACTAAAATGCATAATCCTGGGGAAGATAATAAACCTGCTGGAAAGTATTTGGAAGTTGGACCCAGAGGAGGAACGGTAAAAGATCCTCGTATTGTTAATATTGATAAGGGTGATCGCTTACCACCAACATCTGAATCCGGAAATAATTGGAAGAAAATCAATTGACTCAAAATAATCAATAAAAATCCTAATTTAATTTGGAGGTTAAAAAATGTGGAATAGAAATCAATATTCTGGCCCCGGAGGCGGACTGTACACGGGTCCAGGGGGCGGACTGTATACCGGTCCCGGTGGTGGAGCATATACCGGTCCTGGTGGCGGACTGTACACAGGTCCTGGTGGCGGACTGTACACAGGTCCTGGCGGTGGACTGTATACCGGCCCTGGTGGCGGATTATATACCGGTCCTGGCGGTGGTTTATATACTGGACCTGGCGGTGGACTATATACCGGTCCTGGCGGTGGTTTATACACAGGTCCAGGGGGCGGAGCATACACCGGTCCAACATCTTACAGCAGTAACATACCACCTTGGCAGATATTTGTAAGAGAATTAGAAAAACGAGGATTGTCGAGAGAAGCTAAAATGATAAGAAGTAGAATTAATCTTTAAAACATTTACTCTTTTCATAATATAAAATAAAGTTTGCTTGCATTTTTTTGTAAGTAAGCTTTATTCTTATTTCAAAATGTAATCGTAACATAGGAATGCCCTCTTTTGGTTTACCTCTTTTCATAAATACATATTTCACAACATACTTAATCGACACTGACACTGCACTAAAAAAGACAAAAAGACAACGCGTAACATATGTCAATTTTGGATACACCCAAATTAGACATAATTAAAGAAAAAACGTAGGCTTCTATTTTCGATACATGATTTTATCCGATTATGGTATATAATCGTTTATTTCTGGCGGTCATAAAAAAGAACCCTATGGGTATAGGGTTCTTCATACATGATTTTATCCAATTTCATGTATTTATTTAGACTTTAATAATCGAAGACCATTTAATATCACGACTAAGGTACTTCCTTCATGAACAATCACACTAATGGCTATATCCGTTAATCCTACTAAGCTTACGGTAATTAGAAAAGCGACAACTACCATTGAGAAAATAATATTTTGCCAAATAACTCGATTCATTTTTAAAGAAATTTCATGAGCTTTTACCAATTTAGACAAATCATTTTTCATTAATACTAGATCAGATACATCTACTGCAACATCCGTACCCTCTCCCATAGCAATTCCAACATCTGCCTTCACAAGAGCAGGTGCGTCGTTTATACCATCTCCCACCATAGCGGTTATACCATAGGTTTCTTTTTGTTCATTGATAATGTTAGATTTATCTTCTGGCATGACGTTTGCAATTACTTGATCTACTCCTAATTGTTTACCAACAGCTTGCCCTGTCATTTCAGAATCCCCAGTAATTAAAGTGGTATGGATACCACACTTCTTAAAGTAATCTATAGTTGCTTTCGCATGTTCACTTGGAATATCCATTAATGCTATCAGGCCGATTACTTTTTCATTTTCTGATACATATACAACCGTATTACCTTCTGAAGCCCATTCTTTATTCAAACGTGTATAGTCATCCGATACAGCCTCAAAAGAAGTTGGTTTACCTATACGATAAGTGTTTTCGTTATAATCGCCTATTAAACCTTTTCCAATCTGATTTTCCACTTCAATAGCTAGTTTATTTTTTGGTTCAAACTTGTCTAAAATAGCACTTGCTAACGGGTGATTTGATTCTTTTTCAAGAGCCACTACGATATCAATCATATTTTCCTCGTTCACAGAATCAGAAAAGTAATAATTGGTTACTTCCGGTTTCCCTTTAGTTAATGTTCCTGTTTTATCAAAGGCAATGGCTTGAATATCCGCTAATTGGGACAAATAGGCACTTCCTTTTGAAAGTACGCCTCTTTTTGCTAGATTAGAAGTGGCTGACAATGTTACGGATACGGTAGCTGCTGCTAAAGCACACGGAGAAGCTGCGACTAAAAGGACTAATCCTCTATAAATACTTTGTGACCATGTCAAATCAAACAGCATAGGAGCAAGTAAAATGAAGAGTGGGATTGCAATTAAAACAAATTTAACATACTTAGGCTCAAACTTTTGGATAATACTAGACGCTTTTGTTTGATTCTCTTGATTTTGATTCACTAGTTGTAAAATCTTTGAAAAGACAGTATCGTTAGTTTCTTTTGTGACTTCCATAGTAAAGGTACCCGTTCCATTAATTGTACTCCCAAAAACTCCGTCTCCCTTTGATTTCTCTTTAGGTATACTCTCACCATTAATAGAAGATTCGTCAATCGAAGTAGAGCCTGATACTATTACTCCGTCAATCGGTACTTGGTCACCGTTTAACACTTGAAGTTGATCTCCTACTTTCAACTCACTAACATTAACGATTGTTGTATTGCCATCTTGCATGATTAGCCTAGCTGTTGTTGGATTCATTTCTAATAACTTGGTAATTTCTCTTTTACTTCTTCCTTCAGCATAATCTTCAAGAAAATGTGCTCCAGAGAAAATAAGAACCAATAACGTTCCTTCCCAAAAATTTCCTATCAGAGAAGCACCTATTGCAGCTATTCCCATTAAAATATGAGAATTAGGGGTAAATTTGTGTTGTCTTTTTGAGTTTTCAATCGTTTCTCCAATTCCTTCAAGAATAATGACATGATAACCAGCACTAATTGAAGCAATTGAAAACAAAGTGTTTTGGATTAAATTATTTTCTCCGTTTACAAATAACGCAATGAGCGACAATGCTAAACCAATAAAGTACAAAATAATTGGCATTTTCCCATGATCGTGACTATTATTTTCGTGTGAGTGTTGCTCTTGAATCTCTTTCATTTCTATCACCTTTCTTAATAAAACTTTTTTTTAGAAATCGTAATGCTTACGAATTACGTTTGAACGAACATTCATATGTCTATACATTCATTTTATATCGCTCTATCTAATTTGTCAAAAAAATAGTTATCTTATTTAGGTGATAAAAAAAATAGGACTCTAAAATAGCTACCCTTATACAAAAAATCTTGCTTTATAAAAATATTATGATAATCTAAATGTGAATAAACAAACATATGAAGGAGAGAAATTCTTATGAATTCATTATCAACTTCTCCATTAAAAAATGAATCTATCCAAGAGGTAAGTAAAATATTTAAAATGATCAGTGACCCTACCCGACTTTCAATTTTATTTCTTCTGCAGAAAGAAGAACTTAGCGTTGGAGCTATTGCGCATTCTTTGAGTATGGAACAATCAGCAATTTCTCACCAGTTAAAAACTTTAAAGACTTCAAGATTAGTAAAATCAAAAAGAGCTGGTAAAAATATGATTTATAGCCTTGACGATCTTCATATTTTTAGTATTCTTGAGCAAGTTTCAACTCATATCGAAGAACAAGAAAAAGAAAAATAAAGACAAACTACAAGGTTAAAATGATTTTACAATTCATTAGTTCAAATAAAAAAAGACAGCGAGTTAAAATCTCGCTGTCTTTTTTTATTTGAACTTCACTATCGTAGTTGTTTATATAAAATTTAATAGTGTTTGAATCGTCCCATTTTCTATCAAAATATAAATTCCTAAGCCAATAAACACTATAGGAACAAGGATTCGTTCATATTTTTCTAAGGTTTCGGAAACAAAAGAAATCTTGGCTAATTTGTAACTGATATAGCAAAGAACCGCAACAGAAATAGCAAATACGATTAGAGCGGTGACAATCTCTGAAAAAGATAACGAGGCAAAGTAAGGAATATAAATCCCTAAGTTATCGCCACCAGAAGCAATTGTTATTAAGGCAACGGTCCAAAAGAAGCGGTTTGTTCCTCTTGATTCAAGCTTTTCAACGACTTCCTCTTCTTCTTCCTCCTCTTCGCCAACCAATGCCACTCTGATTCCTAAGAAAATCGGAATTAGACCGAGAAGCCCAATGATCCAATCTTGCGGAATGAAATTCAGCACATATGCTGCAAATAAACTTACGGCTACTAAGATACCTGTTCCTAGATATTGACCCCAAAAAATCTGACGGAGCCCTTTTTTTGTATGACTTTGAGAAAAAATAATCAGCAAGATAAATAAATAATCAATGCTGGTAGAAACGTAAACAGCGAGAGCTGATAAAATACTTTGTAACAAAATAACTTCCTCCAAACTAAATTTTCATAGATATATTTTCTGACAACTTTAGAAAATCCTGCACAGCGGAAAGTATCTCTTCATTCGCTAAAGAATAATAAACTACTTTTCCATCTTGACGTGATTTTGCTATTTCGTTCTTTTTCAAAAAACGTAAATGGTGTGACGTTGTAGCAATACTAGCATTAAGTATTTCTGCTAAATCACAAACGCACATCTCCTTATAAGTTTCTAAAGTATAAAAAATTTTAATCCTAGAAGAATCGCTAAAACATTTTCCTAACACAAGTAAATTTGAAAAATCTTTTTGATCCAATTTATTTTTTATTATAGTTACTTTTTCTTTATGTACGATAGTCACTTGGCAAACGTTTTCCATTCATCTCACCTCACATTCAAACGATTATTTGAATGAAGTATACCTATTTGATCACTCTTTTGTCAATCTATCTTAATTCCAATACACTATTATAAGCAATTTGGTTCTGTTGCAAAGTTTTAAATAAAGAATAAAATCCCTTACGGTATCTATGATTTAAGCTGGGATTCCCAATAATACCTTGATTTCAGTACAGACCGAAAACCCGAAGAGAGTGCCTTCTTTTCGGGTTTTCTTATATAATCCTCGAATGGCTTCCATGCCTTTAATCGTGGTAGAGGCAGTGCGTAAACTTCGATAGAATTTATTGCGTCTCTTTACTGGACGATGGTCTTGTTCAATCAAATTATTCAGGTATTTAATGATACGATGTTCTGTCCCTTGATAAAAGCCGTATTCTTTTAGTTTCTTAAAGGCACTTGTAATAGAGGGGGCTTTATCTGTGACTACAACCTTCGGTTCATCAAACTGCTTCACTAACCGCTTAAGAAAAGCATAGGCTGCTTGTGTGTCCCGTTTTTTACGTAACCAAATATCCAAGGTTAAACCATCTGCATCGATGGCTTGATACAAATAATGCCATTTTCCTTTAATTTTGATGTACGTTTCATCCATTTTCCATGAATAAAAGGATTTTTTATTTTTCTTTTTCCAAATTTGATAGAGTAGTTTGCCATATTCTTGCACCCAACGATAAATCGTCGTATGAGAAACGTTAATGCCACGATCATATAAGATTTCTTGAACTTCACGATAGCTAAGGTTATAACGAAGATAGTAGCCCACGGCTACAATAATCACATCCTGCTGAAATTGCTTTCCTTTAAAATGATTCATCGTCATTCCTCCTGCTATCTTTTTCTAATATTCTACCTTATTTGATAGTAGATTTAAAACTTTGCAACAGAACCGGATCAGTAATAAATAATGTACCTAATGCAATAACCGCACTTTCAAGCTTAAACTTTGTATTTTTGATAATTTTTTTTCATTTTATACACCTCTTGTTTTTATTTTATCGCAAAGGAATATTCCTTTGTAATGATTGATTTTCTTTTGCTTTTGTTTGCTTAATCAATTTGTCTAAGTTTCGTTTTTTCTGTGGTTGGTTACCACTCAACAATCGATTAATTGATTTTGCAAATTGGAACATTTTTACAGATACTTCATTTTTTTCAGGTTCATTTTTTTCCAATTCTTGGGATTGATCTTTATTAGTATTTTCAATTTCCTTACTTAATTCAATTTTATCAGAATCAGGTAAATAAGCATTGCGATTAACGACCTTTTTCAGATTGTGTTTTGCTAATGGGCTTAGTTCATCAATATGCTTCATGCTATCTTGAACAAAAAATACACCTTGACAATCATTAGGAATTTTCACCGTCTGAATGTTAGTTAAGAAGCCTTTTGATTGTTCCAACATGGAATTAATTTCCTCACTGCTGAATCTAGCAACTCCTTCGACTTTAGAAAAATCAGTTGTTTTGTAATAGTCAGCTTTTGCAAGTAACATTTCGCCTTCTATGACTGAATCTATTGAAACATTTTTATCAAATTTTCTTTCAACTTCTGATTGAACATATTCTATCAATCCTTGTTTTATTCCTATTAGTTTTTCTTTCTTGATTGATAAAATTTCTTTTCTTTCAGGGTTATTTTCTTTTGTTATACTATCTTCAACTTGTTTAATTTTTGAATCAAGATAACGGCTAGTTTGAAATGGTTTTTCTTTAAAAATCTTTTTACTTTCTTCTTTTTCTATTACTCTTTCATTGTAAATGACCTCTGCTAACTGATCTTTATTCAATAACTGTTTTCTAAATATGGTTTCATTAACCATTGCTCTAACTTCGTGATTTGAAAATTTGTCAATATTCAAACTTGGATAAGATTTTTTGAAGAATCTTTCTGCTTGTTTGTCTAAAATTTCATTTGCCTTTGTAAGCATATCTCGTTCACTAATAATTTTACTTAACATCAAACGTTGTTTTTGAATTTCCATTTTATTATTAAAGATAAGTGAATTTTCCCACCTCTTTAATTCACTAATTCTTTTGTCAATATTTTCATCATTGACAAATATTTTTAATTCTTTCGAAAGGTTTTTCAATTCCTTTTTCTCTAAAGGTGAAAATGTTTTTTCAAATTTTAAAGTAAAGTTTTGGTCTTGTTTTAATACTTTTTCTTGATTTTCAAGTTTATCAAGTTCGCTTAAAACATCATTGTAACTTTGAATTTCTAAATTTTTTCTTTTTAACTCGCTTATAACTCCTTTATCTTCTAATTTTTTTGAGTAAAATCCTTCGTGAATTGTTGGTAGTTCTTTTTTTCCAAGTTCCGCATGAGATTTTTCTGTTATTTGTTGATCGATATTTCTATCTTTTAAATATTGGTTGACTTTATCAGCCCAATCTTTACGAATGTCGGAAACAAGAGATTTTCTATCCCAATCATTTGTTTTAATTGAAACGGTTACTCTTTGCCCTTTTTCGTTAAAAATCTGATTACCATTTTCATCTAGTTTAGGTATTCTTTTTCTTTTATTTAGAATATTACCTTCACTATCTACTTCTCTCATTGTTAACATGATATGAGCATGAGGATTGTTTTCATCATCTCTATGAATGGCTACGTCTGCAATCATTCCTTCACTGACAAAGTTATCTTTTACAAAATCTTCAATCAACATTCTTTGGTCTGAATTATTTAATTCAATTGGCAATGCTACATTTAATTCTCTACACAGTCTAGCATTAGGTTGCTTTTCAGATAATTCCATTTTATTCCACAATGTCTGTCTATCTAAATACTCATTAGGAACATAATCAGGTTTTAAAATAAAAGCTTCTGGTTTAACATTTCTATGGTTGTATAGATTAGTTTTTTCGTATAGTTCACTATACAATTTTTCACCGCTTCGATAAGAAGCCATTGCAATTAAACTTCTTTTTCCGCCTTCTCTTTTTGCTATTGTCATAGATAAATGGAAGATTGCCAATTGTATCACCTCTCTTTCTTTTCAAACATGAGCGTAGCAAATTTTAACAAACACGCTTGACGATAAAACTGAACTAATGTTACGTTTTATAGCATATTAACCACAAACGTAAGTTAGTGGGTGTAAGTGCGCCCTTAGTAAAACATCTAAGGGAATTCTCTATAAATTAATTTTACCACTTATCAATGAAAAAGTAACTATGTTTAACCTGACATTTCCGTTTATATTTATTGATTTTAGAAATATAATATAATATGATAGACATATACAAATTATCAGGAGGGATATTTTATGGAAAACCAAGATCAAAACATCAAGACAGAAAATGAGCAAATCATTCCAAAAACAAGACCAAAAAAGAGAAAGAAAAAAACTGTTTCTGATATTGAACTTCAAATTAAAGAATTACAAAAGAAAAAAGAAGAATTAATTCTAAAATCAAAAGAAGATATTGGTGATTTTGTCCTTTCTACTCTTTCAAAAAATGATATTTCTATTGAATCGATTGAAGAAAACAAAGAATTATTCTATGACGAATTAGAAACTTTATTAAATGCGAATAGTCAAAATTTTTCTGAATTACTTAAATAGTTATGGCAAATAATGATTTAAATGACATCAACAAAAGAATAGAAAAACTAAAAATTCAAAAAAATATTTTGCGAGCGAATAGCGAGCAAAATATTAACAGAAAAAGAAGAACAAAGCGTCTAATTGAAAAAGGTGCTTTGTTAGAAAAGTATTTTGAGATTGACTATTTAACTGTAGAAGAAACGGAAGAATTTTTAAAAATTTTTTCTGAGTATATAAAGGCAAACAAGCCAATAAAATTTAAAAAAAAGGAATATTAGTTATAGATAATCTTCCTTTTTTTAGAGATTATTCATTCATAAATTTATCAACACTAACTATCATTTCAAGCTCTATTAACCTTTTTTCTGCTTTCTCTAAACAACCATATCTTAATAAAATATAAGATGTGTCATAATCGTAAAATGCACGTTTTAATGTTTCATATTCTTCAATAAAGGTATCTTTATAACCGACAATTTTCATTTCTTTATGGTCTAAATCTTCAGGATAAAGTATAATTTCTTCATTATCATAAGCTATTTGTATTTTTTCTAAGGTTTCTTTTTCGTTCTTTGCTTCAATTTCAAATTCCTTTTCCAAAGTTTCAATTATTCTCATTTTATAAAACATAATGTTTTCTTCCTTTCTTTATAACTTACAAACCCTATCGGGCTTGTAAGTATTTTTTTTCTTCTTTTTCTTCTTTAATTTTTTGGCTTCCATACATTCCTCTTATTGTATCCATGTCATAGTTTTTATGGCTTCTTTTTTTGTAATCTTTAGGGGCTTTATACCAAGCATATTTTTTAGGTGAATATCGGAATTCTAGGGCTTTTATATCTTCTTTATATGGTTTTGTATTACCTGTTAGCCATATAAATGTTCCTACTACTTCGATTGCTACGCCGTCCATTTTTATATTGAACAATTTATTAATAATATCCTTAAACTGTTCGGGTGTTTCTGTTGTTTCTTTGGTGTAAGTTTCACCTTCTTTATTCTTATGAGTGTTTTTAAGTTTGCTAAACAGTTCATCATATTCATTGTTCAAAATTTTCATTTCTTCTTCATTCCCGCCACAATCGGGGTGTAACTTCAAAGCTAACTTTTTGTAGGCTTTTTTCAATTCTTCCAATGTTTCAACGTTTTTAATGTATTTCATTTTTATCATTCCTTTTCTTTTTGATTTTTGGCTTTTTGACAACCATTTTTGTTAGGCGTTTGAGGAAGTGAAGCTGTTTTCCTCATGTTTTAAAAGCTAGAAATAAATTACAGTGTATGCTCCTTTCTTTTTTCGTTTTGTTGGTTCATTTTCGCCAGTGTGTTCGTGTCGTTTGCTGTGACGAGAACGCAACATAGACACAAAGAAAACACAAGGGCGAGCTTGCTCGTTTATATACCCTTGTGTTTTCGACTGGATATGTTAAGGTAACAAACAGTAAATGACACGTTACAGAATGCAAAATGTAGCAACTGAAAAAAGAAAGAATGCTGTTGTGTGCTTTATTTCTCGATCTGCTTTTAAAAAATGAGGAAATTTTTTTATAAAAAAAGAGTAGTTACCGTTTTTTGGTAACTACTCTTTTCTTATGATGCATGATATACCACTAGTAACTACTATTTTTTAAAAAACATACGCTTTATCATTAGCTTCTTTCATCGAATCGACTATTTGCCCTGGTTTGTTAGCGTCTCCGACCACCATTACATGAGCAAAAGATTCTTGAATTGATTTTACAAATGATCTACGAGGAGTCACACCGAGAGCGAGGACGACTGAGTCACATGGCAACTCATGTTCAAATCCCATATCAGGCTCCTTGAGCAATACATGGTCGCCATTGATTTTATCTAACATCCGATTGGTTTGAATAGAAACATTTGCTTCTTTCAAGTGATTTAAAAGCATCATTCTATTACTTGTATACAACGCGTTACCTACACTATTTGACATTTCAACCACGGTGACGTGATTATTCATTGCCATGACTTCGGCTGTTTCTAGCCCTGTCACACCACCACCGATGATGACGACCTTTTGATTTTCTATTGTCACTTTTTTTAATAGAACATCTTCAGCAGTAACGACATGTTCTTGTTCGACACCTTCGATTCGAGGAACAATTGGGCTACCTCCACACGCAACGACAACACCAAATGGATTTATCTCTTGTAACCATTCGATTGTGACTTCCTGATTCAATATAACTGTCACTCCAGCATCTCTTATTTCTGCGGCTAGAGTCTTAATTAACTCACCAATCATTTGTTTTGCTGGTGGTTGTTCAGCTGTTTTTAATGTCCCACCTAGTGAGTCAGTTTTTTCGACTAACGTCACCCGATACCCCCGCTTAGCCAATACAATAGCTGCGTGCATTCCACCAGGCCCTGCACCGACAACAACTACCTCACGTCCATCCCCATCTTTTATCAGAGTTTGGTCGTTGTACCGTAGTTCTCTTCCAACAATCGGATTGACCGTACATTCGATTGGCTTACCATTAAAGACCGTTTTAAAACATTGCAAACAACCAATACATTTATGGATGAGTTCCTCTTGACGTGCTTTCGCCTTATTAGGCCAGTATGGATCAGCTAAAAAGGCTCTACCAAATGATGCAAAGTCGCAAATTCCTTCTTCTAAGAACAGTTCAGCTGTTTTCGGATATTTTAAATTATTTACTGCAATAACAGGAATCGATACTTCTTCACGAATAGCTTTTGCTAAATGTTTTTTCCAGCCTTCTGGTAAAAATTGTGGTTCGATGACTGCATACCCAGTTTCGTAAGTCCCTGCGCTTACATCAATGGCAGCAACGCCTTGCGCTTCTAGTATTTTTGCGATTTGAATGGTATCTTCAAGCTTTAGGCCACCTTCGATGAACTCATCGGCACTTATGCGGACTGATACAGGAAACTTAGGACCACATGCAACTTGAATCCCTTTGACAATACTCGTTAAAAACGTTAGTCGTTTAAAGAAATCACCGCCATATTTATCCGTTCTCTTATTTGTATAAGGACTCAAAAATTCATTAATTAGATAGCCGTGTGCTCCGTGAAGCTCTACACCATCGAACCCCGCCGTTTTAGCAACCACTGCTCCTCTAATAAACTTCTCAACGAGGTCATCGCATTCTTCAGTTGTTAATGCACGAGGCATTTCTTTTACTACCCCACAAGGAATCGCGCTGGGTGCGACAGGTTGAACACCATTTAATAAACTTCTTGACACCTGGCGACCAGGATGATGCAATTGCAAAAAGATTTTACTATCATATTTGTGCACAGCCTCAGTTAATTGAACCAGTTTACGAATGTATTTACCTGATGTCACACTCAACTGTCCAGGTTCACCAATACCAGTCACATCATCAATACGAGCGATTTCAGTAATGATTAACCCGCATCCCCCTTTGGCACGTTCTTCATAATAACGAATGACTTCATCCGTCGCCTCACCGGTAAAACTTGAAAGACTTGTACCCATAGGCGGCATAACAATTCGATTTTTGATTTCTACTGATCCGATCATTCCAGTAGCAAATAGTTTTTCATACATACGATTTCCTCCTAAATAAATAGAACTTCCACAAGTTCAATTTATCACAATACAAGGGAATCTGACTATGTGCTAAAGTCTAAAATCACAGTCCTGAATTGTACATGATGCACACTTCGTACTAGAGATGCGTTCAAATGCGTGAAAAGCCAATTGTAAAAGTTGATTTTTAGCAAAATTTTTATATTCGTCCTGATAACAGACGACATAATAAGAAAATATTTGGTAGGAAATCAATAATTGCGCAAGGATGACGGAATTAGAATAGGAAAATTCACCTATTTCGCTCGCTCGTTTCAACTTATAACGGACAGTATTTCTATGGATGGACAGACAAATAGCTGTATGATTGACATTTTCATGTTGCAATAAATACGTATACAACGTCTCAAATAAGTCTGTATGATGTGCTAAATCATAGTGGATTAACTTTTGAAGTACTGGATGGAAATATTTTTGCTTCACTTGTTCAATTGGCATACTTGGCAACAGTGCATAAAGATTGACCTCATAGTACTCTGTAAGGGGCTTAACCGGTAGTGAAAATCGTGCCAGTCGATCGCATTCCAATGCCTCTATATACGCTTGGTTTGTCTGTAATAAATCCGAAAAATCCGCACTGACACTAATTTTGAGTCCGTGCTTTGTTGCAAAGGAAGATAGGCTTTCTTTGTTGGTCTGAAAGCTTATACTATCAAAAAGAATCACTACTTTCTCTTGATAGACAGCCGCTGTTTTCATTTGAAGTAACTCCTGAAATCTAGCCTGAATCTCTCTCAACGTCATACGTGAACGGCTTGTTGAATGCGACTGTTGCCAAAAATCAATGATTAGTAGTCGCCAATTACTAATTTGTAATAGTTGCTTATTTTCTATCCGTTCAGCTAGTTCCTTTGATGAATGAATGGATTGGTCTAATAAGTCAATCACAATCATTTCAGTATTATGAGTGGATAACCGATTTCGCTCATTCTTGGATAGTAGCTCTGAGACCATCTTTCCTAAAATATCAATCAGTATTTTATCATCTGATGTCAATTCGCGTTGAGAGTCAAGCATAAGTAAAAAGCCTAGTTCTACTCCTCTATTCTTAACAACTTTCACTAATTTCGTGTCGTGACAAATCTGACATGGAAAAAAATAAGGCGATTCATCACTAACCGTCACATGAGCTAACTGCTTTGCTTTAAAAACATATTCAACTGAACAAAACCCTCTGTTCACATAGGATTGCCAATAAGGATCAGTAATGTTTTCAGCATTCGAATGAGACACGATTTTATAGGAATTATCCAGTAATACCAAGGGATTCCCCAATACATTCGCACTTTTTTCCAAAAATTCATTTATCGTCGGACTACCCAGATACACGTCTAGCATGCCAGCTTTCATTTGAATAAGATCTTCCATCAAGAACGCCTCTCTTTTGAGTCTTCTATCGTTCATTATATCACAATCACACGTCGCTTGTGAACACAGAAAGGAGTTAGTTTAGCAGTAAAGGTGAATGTCCAGATACATCTCGTAAAACCAAGTCAACTCGTTAGTATCGTAAGTTTCATAAAAAAAAGCAAGTAACATAGTAAGGAATTACGGTTCTATAATATTTGGTGTTGTTACTCACATTGAGTAACAACACCAAATATTATAGAACCCCTTTTTTAAGGTTTAAAGTCCTGGAAGTTTAGGTGTCTTGGGTATTGGTGGTGTAGGTGGCTGCAAGCTTTCCATTTTTTGTTGAATTGCTTTAAATTCAGGGGTTTCTTGGTGTTGATTTTGAACCATTTTTTTCTCTATTCTCTCCAAAGTCGGTTGAATTTCTTTCCCTGATACTTTACGATTTAATTCTCTTTCTAAGGTCTCTTTCGGACTAATGGAAGGCGTTTCTAAGCTTGAATAGAGTTTCACTCCTTCTCTATTGTAAAGCCTTATATCGCTAAATAAGCCCGTTTTATGAAGGGTTTCTAAATTGGTCGGTAAGTTTTTGACAACAATATCATGCGCTTGTTTTGGTGTTGCCCTAGCTGTCATTGGATCATCTGCATACATGGTTTCATATCGTTCAATCGTTCCTAAGTATGATTCAATTTTGGGTACTGCCATGGCGTACATTTTTGTTTCATATCCTTTAGATTGAAGCATTGTGGCTGTTTGAATAGGAACGTCTGTTGTTCGTCCTGTGCCTTCAATCACTAAATTATAGCCTTGATCGCTTAAACGGCTAATAAGTGCTTCTGTCATACGATTAGAATAAGGTGTTGCATGTTTTACTACGTCTTTTTCATAGAGTTTCACTAATTCGTCAAAATTTGGGTGCTGTTGTTTGAACGTATCATTATCAATGATAACAACATTTCCTTGTGTTTCTTCGGAAATTGCCGATCGCAAACTAGTTTTCCCTGATCCTGGTTGCCCACCAAGTAAAAAAGCGGTTGGCGATTCAACCGCTAGTCTATTTTTAGTTAGTCGTTCAACATTCTTTTCTAAACGATCTTCAAATTGCTTTTCGGTGAAGTCAGTAATATTCGCCATATCTCTCAATCCCACCCTATACTTATTAATAAAACTAACTGGAAGCCATTGAATATTTTTTGTATTATTTAAAACTATCTTTTCCCCTTGACGTTCATAAATTGGAACAAAAATTTTCGTATTATCGTATAGCATAACATTATCACAAAGAGGGGCTATATATTCTAGATTCTTTAATGACTGACTATAACGCTTTTTTATGAGTTCATCAGGTATGCCATGACCGCCCTTTTCAACCCTTTGTTTGACACGTTGTATTGCCAAATCAGCATTGTCTATCCCAACATAAAATAAATTTACCTCATAACCCTGTGCCTTGGCTTTTTCAATCCATTTTTTCTGTCCTTGTCCAGATAATGTGGTTTCTTGGTGAAAAGACCTTTTAGATTCAATTGCTTGATTCATTTGTTTTACAACTTCACGCATAGCCTTCATATTATCTGAGTTTTTTCGCCAGTCACCACCATTTTTATTTAGAATTTCATCAGCATTAATTCGTTGTGTATCTTGAAAGAGTTGCGGTACTGTTTGATAAAGTGTTGATTTCCCTGCTCCATTGACGCCCGCAACAATAATATATTGTGGTCTATCCTTCATATTAAATCACAAAATCTTTCTGCTTGATAATTAGTTTTTGCTTTTGTTGCAATTGATAAGTAAATAATTCCTTATAAAATTCAAATTCTTCTTGTGTTTCAGCCAACTCATACGCTTTTTTTAGTTCCATAATGTCCATTTTTGACACAGTGTGATAGATTTCTTTTAATTCTTCTTGAGTTGTCATATTAGATCACTCCTTTTAAAGAAGGTGACATTTCAACAATTTGTTTTGAATATTGATTCATTGACCGCCAATACTCATGAATAGCTTGTAATTCTTCAAATGGTTGTTGAAATAAATCAACTTCTTGTGCCACTTCTAATTGATTTAAAAGATTCACTTCTAGTAAACGAGTATTTTTAGTATCTAGTTCATGGTTCAAAACATAATTTAATACCCGATTATAAACGCTTGCCGATAATTCGTTAATGATCTCTATTTCAAATGTTTTTTCATACGTAACTGCCATTTCATGTTCACTCCTTTTAAAGTTTGTCAGGTAAATATTTCCGTATATATTCTTCTAAGGCTTGATCCATAACTTCTTTTACGTTTCCGCCATTTTTTGCTGTTTCAATTTTTATAATATGGTGTAAGTCAGCACGAACACGAACCGTCTTATCTCCCATTATATCTTTTTTTGCACTGATTGGTGTATCATTTCGTTTTGCTTTTTGTGCGCCTAAATTTCCCACAATCACTCACTTCTTTCTATTTCTTCTTACTCTTATTTTATCATCAACAATCACAAATCACAAGTGATTTGTGATTGATCACTTGTGATTTGTGATTCTATTCTTTTTCGTTTTCTAACTGAATGATTCGCTCAACCATTTCAAAAAATACATTCTCATACATAGATAAAACTTTTTTGTCATAGCCTTTATGTTCTGTAATGCCGTTCTTAGACCAGGTACTTACTTTATTACTTCGCTTGATAATATTTTGGAAAACCAAATTATCTTCTTCATGTTCTTTGTACAGTTCTTCCAGGTTTGATTTTATCGTTGCGCTGTCCGTATCAACTAAATAAGGAACAAAACCGATCATATCTAGTCCAGGGTTAAACTGTTCTTGTAAATCAATCAAATAGGAAATATAGTTTTGAATGTTGTTTGTACTTTCTTCTTCTGCTTGTAAAGGGATCATGACGTAATCACTTGCCACAATAGCATTATTTGTATAAACGCTTGGCGTTGGTACCGTATCAATAATAATGAGATCATAGTCACTTTTTAAAGGTTCCCACAGAGTAGCAAGCAATCTACTTTCGTTTTCAAACGTCCATGAGCGAGTTAATTTTGGTAATAACATCAAATCAAACGTGCCAGGAATCAAGTCTAAATTATCAGTCAAATGAATAATAGAAGAAGTCAAGTTTCCATTTTTCAAGCCTTCATAAAAATTGACACGTGGCAATTCTACCTCAAAAGTTTTTGCTAAGTCTTTTGTCAATGTTGCTTGTAAGTCCTTATCGATCATTAAAACTTTTAAATTCAATTTGTCTGTCAAATAAGCAAACATAGTAGATAATTTAGACTTTCCAACACCGCCTTTAAAATAATTGTTTAAGATAACAATTGCTTCATTTTTACGATCATGTACTCTTTCCACTGACTCGTTTGCAGCGGTTGTCAAAAGAATCGATTCTGTCTCGAAACCTGTCTCCTTTTTATGGATCCGATAGAAGCAGGCAACATAAAGAACCTCATTATTTGAAAAGAAAAATTTTTCTTTTTCTTTCCATTCATAAAATCCGCTCATAGGAAATACACAGCGACTTTCTTTGAAGTGTTTTGCAAAGGTCTTTTTCTCCTCGACTGTTTCTGCCCGTGCATTGATTAATAACTGTCCTCTGCGAAATCCTTCGAATCCCCACCGTGTGACACCAGCAACGACTTCTTTTTGTTTCACTGCCAATGTAATCACCTGATTGGATGGAAAAATTTCATTTGCAGCAATCTTTTTTTCCTTACCAATTTTTGCCTCATTCCAATAATTCTTTAAACGCTCAGATTGCAGATCGTAAAAATATCTCCCGCACATAGTTTTCCCTCCATTCAATTAAGCTTCTTCTTTTATCTTACTATGGATTGAGTAAGAACCCTTTTCTTATGCTTAACTGTGGTGCACTTAACAAAAAATCACCTTCTTTCTCATCAGATTTGCTTAAACTGCTTTTTAGACAAAGCTTACCGACTGTCTAAAAAGCAATCACTGTCCTACCCTTATCTTTTGCATTCATTTTTAAGCAGGTCTATGCTTGGTTATAGAAAGAATGGGGAAATAAATCAAGCGTACGAAAAAGAGATATCCTTAAAAATTGGAAAGGAGCAATTCATCATGAAAAAGAAATTGTTTAGCATTGGTTTAACAGTAGGTGTCCTTGCATTAGGTGCAGCTTATCTTGCTAAAAAGACAGGCTTTTTCGAAGATGATAGTCACTTATACGATGAATATGAGTCTATCTAGTTTCTAAAAAGGGAATAAGTAACAATGATGGAGGAATTAGTGATGAAAAAAAGTAAAGTTATAATGATTGGTGCCGGTTTAGCAAACATGGCAGCTGCTGTCTACTTGATTCAAGAAGGCAGATGGAATGGCGAACAAATCACCTTTTATTCTTTAGATGATCATGGTTCAAATGACGGTGCCCCAACAGAAACAGTCACAGATGAATATTGGAATAAAAATCATCCCCTTGAAAACCAAAAGGGCTATGTAGCCCGTGGCGGACGGATGCTGAATTATCGGACGTATGTTGATTTAATGGATCTTTTAGATCGAATCCCTTCTGCTACCGAGCCTCATATGACTGCCGCAGAAGATACCCGCGACTTTGATGCAAAACACCGCACATTTGATAAAGCACGGTTATTGGAGGGCGGAAAAGGAATCATTGATGGCGGTCACTTGGGATTGAACAATAAAGACCGTGTTCTTTTAACTAAGCTGATTGCTATGCCGGATTCGGAGGAAGAAAAACTGGATAATGTCTCTATTTCCGAATACTTCAAAGACGATCCTCACTTCTTTGAAACAAACTTCTGGTTCATGTGGGAGACCACTTTTGCTTTCCGTTTGCAAAGTTCTGCTCAAGAATTACGTCGCTATATGCATCAAATGATTTATGAATTTACTCAAATTGAACATTTAGTCGGTGTCAATCGTACGCGTTACAATCAATATGAAAGTATCATGCTTCCATTGGTCAATTATTTGAAAGATCAAGGCTGTCACATTGTACTCAATCGGCTAGTCACTGATTGGGAATTCAAAGAAACAACAATGCAAGATGAAATCACTGTAACCGGGTTAAAAATGACTAATACTGAAACGAATGAAGAAGAATTTGTTCCGGTAGACGATGATACTGCAGTCATCTTTACAAATGGCTCAATTACAGATTCTGCTACTTTAGGCGATTTTGAAACACCGGCTCCTGAAAATATGGACTACGGGGCAGCATCCAGTTTATGGAAAAAAGCCAGCGAACGTTTCTATAATGTAGGAAATCCCGACAAATTTTTTGCTGATCGAAATGCCAGCGAATGGGTCAGCTTTACCTTAACGACGCGTGACCATATTCTTTTGAATGAAATCACACGAATCACGACCCAAATTCCTGGCAATGCACTGAACTCCTTTGTGTCGACTTCGCCAATTACGCCGTTAGGCCAAAAGGATGTCAATATGTCGATTGTCGTCCATCATCAACCCCACTTCACGACCCAAAAACCAAATGAAACAGTCATCTGGGGTTACTTCTTGTATCCTCGCCGTCGTGGTGAATTTGTGGACAAACAATACATTAAGATGAATGGAAAGGAAATGCTGCAAGAACTGATTGGGCAACTTTCTAAAGTCGATCCTGGTCCGGGCAATATCCGCGATAAAGAAGCAGAAATCATGGCTAGTGTAATCAATAATGTTCCGGTCTACATGCCATATGCTTCAGCATTATTCAACAATCGTGCCAAAACTGATCGGCCAAAAGTAATTCCTCAACATTCTACAAACCTTGCCTTTACCGGTGAATTTGTTGAACAGCCTTATCAAATGGTTTTCACTGAACAAAGCGCCGTCCGTTCTGGAGAAATTGCGGCCTTTCACTTCGCAGGTATTCCAATGTCTCGCTTAGTACCAAACCCTCGTTACGATAAAGATTTGAAGACATTGGCTCGTGCCGCGAAAAAAATGTTTGCCTAATAAAAACACCCTACAAAAACTTTTTAATGAAGTTTTTGTAGGGTGTTTTTATACGATATTCACTTTTAACTTTGCACAACTCCCTACCATCGACTAGAAACAATTCTTGCACCGAAAGTGGATTTGAGTCAATATCTTGGACATATTTTAGTAGAGACTGTTACGTCATTTTTGCTTTTGCCAACTCTTCAAACTCCTGTGGGGTTAGATAGTGAATCGAGCTATGGATTCGATTTCGGTTATAAAACCCTTCAATGTAGCTAAATAGTGCTCGATTTGCTTCTTCAAAATCTGAGTAGCTAGTCGTGTAGACTTCTTCCTTTTTCAATGAAGCATGGAAAGATTCGATTCCAGCATTATCATAAGGTATTCCCTTTCTACTATAAGAATGCCTTATTTTGTTGGTTTCAAGGGTTCTGTTGCAAAGTTTTAAATCTACTATCAAATAAGGTAGAATAATAGAAAAAGATAGCAGGAGGAATGACGATGAATCATTTTAAAGGAAAGCAATTTCAGCAGGATGTGATTATTGTAGCCGTGGGCTACTATCTTCGTTATAACCTTAGCTATCGTGAAGTTCAAGAAATCTTATATGATCGTGACATTAACGTTTCTCATACGACGATTTATCGTTGGGTGCAAGAATATGGCAAACTACTCTATCAAATTTGGAAAAAGAAAAATAAAAAATCCTTTTATTCATGGAAAATGGATGAAACGTACATCAAAATTAAAGGAAAATGGCATTATTTGTATCGAGCCATCGATGCAGATGGTTTAACCTTGGATATTTGGTTACGTAAAAAACGGGACACACAAGCAGCCTATGCTTTTCTTAAGCGGTTAGTGAAGCAGTTTGATGAACCGAAGGTTGTAGTCACAGATAAAGCCCCCTCTATTACAAGTGCCTTTAAGAAACTAAAAGAATACGGCTTTTATCAAGGGACAGAACATCGTACCATTAAATACCTGAATAATTTGATTGAACAAGACCATCGTCCAGTAAAGAGACGCAATAAATTCTATCGAAGTTTACGCACTGCCTCTACCACGATTAAAGGCATGGAAGCCATTCGAGGATTATATAAGAAAACCCGAAAAGAAGGCACTCTCTTCGGGTTTTCGGTCTGTACTGAAATCAAGGTATTATTGGGAATCCCAGCTTAAATCATAGATACCGTAAGGGATTTTATTCTTTATTTAAAACTTTGCAACAGAACCATTCAACTTCTCTAGCAATCATTGTCAAATTATCATCTTTGATAATAGTGTCCATGATTTGGAATTCTTATTGGATAGAAATTTCTTTCTAGAACATGATTTCGTCGAAAGTTCTCATTGGTTGAGGATAGGCATGTTCAAAACAATCAGTCCGATATCCTTTTAATCCAGTTGCTGCACTATATAAAAAATTTCATCATAGTTTCGCCCTAGTCGTTCCAAAGATTCGATGACAAAAATATCCTTCTTCCTTAAAAAATGAAGTTCTTTTTGCAATTATTCTCGTGAGGTCTTCTTTTAACTGCATAAAATTGTAACCACTGGTTTTAAGAGTAGTGTATCATCCCAAATCATATAATTAATTGACTGCGATTGTTATAAAACTCACGGTAAGCCATATAACTAGCAATAAATGAAGAAATCGCAGTAACTGAAATCAACATAAACATCACAACAATTTGGTAACGAATCGCTTGAACAGGATCAATTCCCGCAAAAATCAACCCTGACATCATACCTGGTAGGCTGACAAGTCCAACCGTTTTTGTTCGGTCAATAGAAGGAGCCATGCCCGTTTTGACGCTTTCTCTTACAATACTCATGGACGCTTGTTTTTTATTGGCTCCCAATGCCAATTTTTCCAATACCTGTTGGCGTTGGTCCGTAAATTTTGAATTCAAAGACCGATAGGTCACTCCAATCGCAGTCATGGCGTTGCTGGCAATCATGCCTGTAATTGGAACGATTTGGGAAGGGGTCCAGTCAATGACTCCTGAAAAAACAAGAATGAGTAAGGACAAGGCTGTTCCTACTCCAATAGCCGTCGTTGAAATTTTAAAAGAGCGGTTGATCCCCTCACTGCGTGTATGGGCGTTATAAGAAGCGTTGAACACAATGAACAAAACCATCGCTAAAGTGAGAAAGTTGTTATCCACTCGTAATACGTAGCTCAATACATATCCAATAAGGAATAATTGAACGACAGCGCGAATTCCCGCAATAAAAATGTCGTTTCCTAATCCCAATTTCTCTTTGTAATCAATCAACAAGGCAACTATCAAGAGGACAGAGGATAAAAGCAAAGAAAGATTACTGATTTCCAAATTGTTTGTCATTTCGATTCCTCCATTTTTCCACCTTTGATAGTAATCAGACGAGAAGCTTGGTCGATTTCTTCCTGGTTGTGAGTGACGGCCAACACCGTAGTTTGTTGGTCTTTCATCATGTCTCGGACTAAATCAAGGACAATCGCTCTGTTTTCTTGGTCCAATGAACTGGTAACTTCATCCAGGAGCAACACTTTCGGTTGATACATCAAATTTCGGACCAATGCAACCCGTTGTTTTTCCCCTCCTGATAGTTCCTTGACCTCTTTCGATAAGTAAGTTTCAGGTATTTGAACTCGTTCTAACAATTTTTTTGCACGTTCCCGATCAAATCCTTCTTCTCTTATGCGGGCAGGAAAAGACAAGTTCTCTTGAACTGTCTCATCGAATAGAGAAGCGTTTTGAAAGAAATAAGAGACTTCTTTTCTATACTCCACAGGATCGATTTTTTGCAGATCCGTACCTCGATAATAAATTTTTCCGGAAGTTGGGGAAAGCAGCGTACCAATTAATTTCAAAAGGGTACTTTTTCCACTTCCAGAAGGACCAGAAAAAACAATCACTTCCCCTTTGTTTACTGTAAAAGAGATATCTTGAAGGATTTGGTTTCCGTTTGCCTGAAAACCAACCTTCTCTAATTGAAACAATGAATCACTCATACCACTTCTCTCCTTTATAAAAAAGCCCTGCACCAGTGGACCATCCATACGGGTGCAGGGCTTTTGTTTCATCCTAGTGTACCTCAGTGTTCGTTTGGATCGTTTTTGGCGTCTTCATGAGTAGGGTGAACCGTTCCTTCAAGGTGATCTGGACCAGCATAAATGGTATACAGTCTGAGCGGCTTATCACCGGTGTTTTCGATGTTGTGCCACATGTCCGCCGGAACAAATACGGCGTCATCATCCATCACTTTTTGTTGAACATGTAAGTTATCTTTAGAAGGCCCCATTTTACACACGCCTTCTCCTTCTTCAATACGGATAAATTGGTCAATGCCTTCGTGCACTTCCAAACCGATGTCATCGCCTGGTTGAATGGACATTACGGTGACTTGCAGTTTACTGCCTGTCCAAATGGTCGTCCGGTAATTATCATTTCCTGTGGTGGCGTCTTCAATATTAATGATATACGGCTTCTTCCCATGATCCTTGTAGTCTATTTCCATCTTCCATTCCTCCTAGTCTTTGTACTGAAACAATGATACCTACTTCTTATTTATAATAATTCTAATTAATGGTACCACATCTAAAAATTCTATGCAAAAAAATTGGCTTTTTGGAGAGCGATTCTAAACAAAGACCATATAACGCGCAATTACAATTGGTACCCCTTAATCCTCAGCACATAAAGGAAAAAATATGGAATCAAAAAATAACCGATATGTACTCTGGTTATGACTTGAATCAGGGAGAATTTCAGAGACGACACATCATACTTTTTTAGTTTGCACTTGTAAAATAACTAGCGTACATTAAGTTTATGCTCACTATCAAGCGTTGTCAATCCTTTAGACTCTTATCAATTTCGAAAGAAAGTAGCAAGGTTATTGATTGTGACTGTAAAAGTGGGGTGTTCCTATAAGCTCATTAAACTATCTTCTCTAATTTATCATGCTATTTAAATTCTGTTTTTTCATGAGAATTTTTGTCCAAAACTTGTTAAAATGATTTTAAAAAATACTTACATACACAATCCCCAAAAGACACTAATGTCATTTCAGTCAAAAAAGATACCGCAGAAAATTTCCACCTGAGATTCAATACGATATTACTCTCTTGACAGCCAGCTTAATTCCTTAGTTGAATAGATTATTAAAGTGCACAAAAAAACAATGCGGCGTTTGTTATATTTTCTGGTATAAGCGACGGTGCTATAAACTTTTTTGCAGATTAAAAATCATATGAATTTAACTCCAGTAATAAGAGGGTTCTGTTGCAAAGTTTTCCAAAAAATCTATTTTAGTGTAAAATTGAGAAAAAAGACAGAGAGGACAGAGTAATGAATCATTTTAAAGGCAAACAATTCAAAAAAGACGTCATTATTGTCGCTGTTGGTTACTACCTGCGTTACAATCTAAGCTATCGTGAAGTTCAGGAATTGTTATATGATCGTGGAATAAATGTTTGTCATACTACGATTTATCGTTGGGTGCAAGAGTACAGCAAAGTCCTCTATTATCTTTGGAAGAAGAAAAATAGACAATCCTTCTATTCATGGAAAATGGACGAAACCTATATCAAAATTAAGGGACGTTGGCATTATCTTTATCGTGCAATTGATGCGGACGGCTTAACCTTAGATATCTGGTTACGAAAGAAACGGGATACGCAAGCAGCCTATGCTTTCTTAAAACGACTCCATAAACAGTTTGGTGAGCCGAAAGCAATTGTGACCGATAAAGCACCTTCTCTTGGCTCCGCCTTTAGAAAGTTACAGAGTGTGGGTTTATATACTAAGACAGAGCACCGAACTGTGAAGTATCTTAACAATTTAATAGAACAAGACCATCGACCTATTAAACGACGAAATAAATTTTATCAAAGTCTCCGTACAGCCTCTTCCACGATTAAGGGCATGGAGACCATTCGAGGAATATATAAAAAGAACCGAAGAAATGGAACGCTCTTCGGCTTTTCGGTGTCTACTGAAATCAAGGTATTAATGGGAATAACAGCCTAAGATATTTGGAGTTCAGAGAGGGCGCGTTTGATTTTCAAACTTCGCAACAGAACCAAACGGGTCCTGTGTGAAAGGAGCCGTCAAGCGCTGAGAAGGAACGACTTGAAAGATGTCTCCTTCCGTGATTTTCTGTTTGGCTTTTTCAACCATCGCCTGATAGGCTTCTTCAGTGAAATTGCTGATAAAATCCAATGTGGTCTTTGTCACTGCTTGCTGTTCGCAAGGATGCTCACGGAGGATCTCTTCTTGCAGTTTCGCTAAACGGTCATCTAGGATTTCTTCGTCGCAGCCGCTGTAAGTATTACCGGCGATCAGATATAGATCTTGCATTTGATGATCGTAGACTACGAAAGTTTCAAACAAGTACAGTTGAAGATCGGGAATCTCCAATTCATCTCGCGGCGGTGTACCGATATTTTCATAAGCCGCCGCTATATCGTAACCGATATAGCCGATCGCGCCTCCTTGAAAAGGCAACTCTGCGATACTGTCATCGTCTTTCAGAACGTACTTTTCGACTTCCTTCAAAGGATCGGTGCAAGGATATGCTTTTTGATCGATTTGAAAGACGCCTTCACGATATTGCAGATGATGCACCGGATCTAATGCGATCAGCGAATAACGGTCCTTTTCAGATTCGCGGGGAATACTTTCTAATAGACAATTGGCGTGCTGGTTCAAACGAAAATATAGAGAAACCGGTGTTAAACAATCGCCGTTGATTTTTTTGATTTTTTTCATTGTTCCCATCCTTTCAAATAAAAAAGCCCTCAAGACAAACAAAACGTCTGTCTTGAGGGCGTAAGATACGCGGTACCACCTCGATTTATGCCAAAAAAGCATCTCTGTCAGCTGTCTATCAACAGCCTTCCTCTGTAACGGGAGTTCCCGTCATCCCCTACTTTTGTTCAAGGATGCTCCAACAAGTCCATTCATTCAGTGAAAAATGCTCCATTCTCATCGACAGAAGCTTTCTGTAATCTTTCTAACCTCAACTACTTCTCTTGCTTATGATTTTTTATAATAAAAAAAGCCCCCAAACCAGACTGATGTCCAGTTTGAGGGCGGAAATTCCACGGTGCCACCTCAAAATCGTACACAAAAAACATGTACCTCACTAGCCGTCCAACAACGGCCGTACTCGATAACGGGAGTTCCCGAAAGCCCCTACTTATGTTCAAGGCTCCAGTCCAAAAGTCCATTCACATCTATGCCCCTACTGATTCACAGCACCATCAGCTCTCTGAAAAGGTAACAAACATGCTACTACTCTTTTGCCTAACATTTGTTGTTACGAATATTACGCTGGAACTAACCAATAGTCAAGCACATTTTTAAAAAATAACAACAAAAAAAGTTCATTACTCTAATTTAGACCAAAAACGCTTTTGATAATATGTGATCCACCAGACACAGGCAATCAGTATCAATAAAAACGCGATCCCGTTGACCAGCCAAAAAGAGAAGTATAATGCCGCCATCCCATATATCACCAACAGGATAATACTTATAAACATGGAAAGCAGCATTCCCAAAATCATTCCGGTATTTCCCCCGCCGCGAGAAAACAGCTGACTAATATTTGTCCAATATAAAAACATCAACCGATAATCTCTGGCAAAATAACGCAGCGACAATAAATAACTTCCTAATAGAGAACCCAAAACTAAGCTTGCAATAAATATCAATGGCAGACCGAAACTAAAACCGCCAAGCAACGCGATAAGTCCTGTGATCACCATTTGGAGCAGACAGCCGAAACGAAATTTTTCTTTTAGATATGCTTTTAACGAAATCGGTAATGAACGGATAAATAAAAAATTTTCCTGATCAAGTGATATCAGATTACTGATAAAAGAAGTTTGATTGACTGTCAGCGCAGCCAGTACGATCCCTGTTACAAAAACTACACCGATAAAGCGAATATCCAGATCTCGCAAAGCGATTTTGCCGCCAAAAGCAAACGCAAATATAAAAATTATCGGTGTCATCAAAGACGTTGACATTACTTGCATAATCAAGTTAGGATCCCGCACCAATTGTGAATTGTAACTGAACAACAATTGTCGTAAATTTTGATGTGTTTTGCGTTTTCTTTTAGAAACGGCTGACTGATTGGCAGCCGTTAACTGTTC
Source organism: Enterococcus mediterraneensis (assembly GCF_900604485.1). Taxonomy (NCBI): domain Bacteria; kingdom Bacillati; phylum Bacillota; class Bacilli; order Lactobacillales; family Enterococcaceae; genus Enterococcus; species Enterococcus mediterraneensis. The sequence goes on along the minus strand of NZ_UWOP01000002.1, from coordinate 228,188 downwards.
ATAAAGTTTAGGTAATAAAGCTTTATTGATGATCATAGCCAACAATACCGCAAGCAAAAGCACTCCTGCGATGCTAAGCGCCCCAACCGATGTGAAAGGCTCTTTGACGGCATAAAAGAGGGGCAATAAAAATGCGATAGCTCCACGATCTGCAAAGCTGCCGTCCACCTCAAAAGATGAGTTTTGAGTATTCATCAGCAAGATCCCAACCACTCCGACGAGCATCGATCCGCTTAGCAGAAGACTCGTTACCAAGCGTTTATGCTTTTGAAAAAAAGCGGTACGAGCCATACCAAAAACAATCAGGCTGCAGATACTGAATGTGATCAGCAGAAACAGTATAAATAAAATTACAGACAGCAGAATAGTAACCGGTAAAAAGACCCCTGCCCGCCAACCAGTTAAAAGAAATAAAATCAATAATGGAAAAACAAACGGCGTGACGGTCAATGCTACTACTAAAATTTTTGCTAAAAAAATCTGTGCCTGCTTAAACGGTAACGGCAAAAAAGTCTGCAGATCATTCCCTTCAAAGAAAACATTGTAGATAACGGTGATACCTTGTGACAAACCTAAAAGACCAAAAAGCGCGACATAATACGTAAAAAATCCCGGCATTCGACTGAAATCGGTCATTATCATCATAAAGCCGTAAACCACTATAAAAACCAATCCAGATAAAATATATTGATTGATGAGAGAACGGGACAATTGTTTGCCGCTCTTGCCTTTTTTCCGAATCTTTTCAGTCACTTGAGGATTGGCATACCGTAAATTCACACGGGTCAACTCTACTAATTGCCGTTTATTCATCCGCCTCACGCTCCAGTTTTGCGGATTGTGCGCCTTGTCGTCCAGCCATTTTTAAATAGATCGTTTCCAATGATTCATTCGGTGATTGCTCTAACAGATCAGATACTGATCCATTGTAGATCAATTCTCCTTTTTTCAAGATAGCAAGCTCGTCACACAACTGTTGAGCTGTATCTAAGACATGCGTTGAAAAAATAACTGTTTTTCCTTTAGCGGCGTGGGCTTTCATCATCTCTTTCAAATCATATGCAGCTTGCGGATCAAGCCCTTGCAACGGCTCATCCAATACCCAAATATCAGGATCAGGCAGCAATGTACCAATCAATACCGTTTTTTGCCGCATCCCGTGAGAAAAACCTGAAATCGTTTCGTCTTGATGAACTTGCATATCAAAAAGCCCAGCTAGTTCTGTTACACGCTGTTCTTTTTGTTGCTCCGACAGCTCGTAGGCCGCCGCGATCAAATCCCAATATTCGCCAGCTGTCAATTGCAGAAAAATATCCGGGGAATCCGGTACATACCCGATCTTTTTCTTGATCTCTAACCGATTTTCCACCAAATCCAATCCTTCTACTGTGATTCTTCCTGATGTTGGCTGGATAATACTGACTAAGCTTTTGATCGTTGTTGATTTTCCGGCACCATTATGACCTAAAAAGCCAAAGATCTCGCCCTGTTTGATAGTTAAAGTCAAATCTTTCAGCGCTTGAGTTGTGCCGTAAGTTTTATTGACATTGATAAATTCGATCATTTTTCCACACCTCTCTTACTTATTAGTGTCAATTGTACCCCTATAAGATAACAAGGTAAACAAATATTTTTTTCAAATGGAGATACAAAATATACACCTGAAACTCGGCCGATTAAATGATTTTTTTTCAATAAAAAAACCTTCAGCAAAAGACAGTTTCGCTGAAGGCTGGTTTTGAAAATCGATTTAGGATTTATTGTATTGTTTTTAATATTCTGCCCGCGGACCGCCAACATATTTGGGACGGCTGCGAAGCGCAGTTACATGGGCGCCGCCTAGTTCTTTGATTGAAGGACGGACAGGTACTTGGACATGTTTCACATGCATTCCGATAGAAGTATCGCCAATATCGACCCCTGCTTGAGCCACGATATGTTCCACTTCCACTGGATCGCTGAATTGCTCAAAGGCCGCTACGGAACAAGAACCTCCTGCATGCAATGCCGGTTTGACGGAAACGATCTCCCAATCTTTTTTCTCTGCGATTTCCCGTTCTACCACTAATGCACGATTGATATGTTCGCAACCCTGAACAGCCAAATAGATTCCTTTAGGGTCCAGGATTTTTTTCATTGTTTCGATCACCCATTGACCGACTTCTTGACTGGAATTTTTTCCGATAGTGCCGCCGACGATTTCACTCGTTGTACAGCCTAAAACAAAAACATTTCCCGATTTTAAATCTGCCTCTGCCAATACTTCTTCAACGATCGTTGTTACTTGTTGTTGTAATTTTTCCTTTTCCATTTCCATTGGAAAGCCTTCTTTCTATTTGTACTGCAGGCGGTGTACGATCTTGTGCAACGCTTGATATAAAGGGATCGTTACTGCGATGCCAAACAAGTTTTGGACGATATTGCTGGGTATTGAAGCGATCCCAGCCGGCCAACTATATAGGAATGCCGTAGCAAACCCGTAGCCCACCACCATAAAAATACTGCCTAAAGCAAGTCCAATCGCCATCCCCCGGGAATTAGGCATCTTTTGATAAAGATAGCCTAAAATCAATCCTTGAATACCGTGGATCAAAATCGAAAACAACGCCCATTCCGGATATCCCGAGATGATGTCGATCAAGCCGCCGCTCAATGCTCCTACCATCAAGCCGCCCATCGGTCCAAACAGCAATCCGGAAGTATAGATCCCAACTTCACATAAAGTCACAAAACCTTTTGTAGCCGGGACTGGAATAATAAACATGATGGACAATACCACGGTCAAAGCGACCATCAATGCGATTTGTGTCATTTCTTTTGTTTTAAACATCTTCTTCCCTCCCTGCGATTCCTCCATACCAAACATTGCCTTCTGCCGTATTTAGATAGACTCCATTTTCAATAGCGTGATAAACAAATGCCTTGCTTTTGGCAATAGCTTCAATGAGCGGTTTTCCTTGAACAAGATTCGCCGCGATCGACGAGGCAAATGTGCAGCCGGCACCGTTGATCGTGGGTTTTGCCAATTTAGGTTTGGAAAAAAGCTCAAACTGTTCCCCATCATAATACAAATCCGAAGCCAACGTTCCTGATAATCTTTCGCCGCCTTTGATGACAACGGTTTTCGGCCCCAAAAGCAGAATCTTTTGTGCTGCCTGTTTCATTTCAGCAATCGTTGTGATCTTCATTTCGCTTAAGATCTCGGCTTCTTTCAAGTTAGGCGTTACGACTTCTGCTAATGGAAAAAGCTTTTCTACTAATGCATCTTTATAAGTCTGATTATAGATCTGATCCGTTTCCTTGAAAGCCAGCACTGGATCCAACACGATCGGAACCTTGTAATGAGTGAGGAATTCCCGCACCAATTCGATTCCTTCAAGACTATGGATCAAACCGATTTTGATGCCGTCTAGTTTGATCGTTTCTTTAATGGTATCCAATTGTTCAGAAATCACCTCTGCAGGTAAGTCTTTGATTTCAAATTGATGATCCTTGACTACCGCGATACAAGTGATCGCAGTTAAACCAAATAATTGGTAGTTTTCAAAAGTTTTCAAATCTGATTGCAATCCGCCGCCAGCCAATGTGTCTGAACCGGCGATCGTTAAAATCATTTTTTTCACAGGCATCTTCTCCTTGCCCTTCATTATAAAAGAGCAAGCAACAAATAGAAACAGCCAATTGTCTGATTTATGACCCAACCAATTATAAGTGCTATCAGTTGTTTTTGCACTTTTCTTGCGTTAGCATAAAAAGAAAAGAGGAGGATGTCAAATGAAAGTATTTGTCGCCGGCGCAACCGGCCGAGTAGGAGAAGATTTGATTACAGCATTAGTCAACAAAGGCCACTTCGTCTATGCCGCAGCCAGAAGCGAGGAAAAAATTTCCCCCACCGATCATGTACAGCCGATTCATTTAGATTTACATGCTGAAGTTTCTGAAATCGCTGAAAAATTGGCTGATGCTGATGCGGTATATTTCGTAGCCGGATCGCGAGGAAAAGATTTACTCCAGACTGATCTTTATGGTGCTGTAAAATTGATGAAAGCCGTTGAACAAAAAGGGATCCGTCGTTATATCCACCTAAGCTCGTTATTCGCATTGGAACCTGAAAAATGGAGTTCTGAGATCACTGATTACAATATCGCGAAGTTTTTCTCTGATCATTGGTTGATGGAAAACACTGATTTGGATTATACGATCTTACAACCAGGCAGCTTGGAAGAAACTGCCGGCAGCGGCAAGATCACTATTGACGTAAAAAGCGGAACGAAAAATTCCATTGAAAACGTCGCTGCTGTTCTAGCAGAATTATTGGAGCGGACCAATACCTACAAAAAAGTCATTCTAATGGGTGATGGCGACGAACCTATCGCTGAGGCGTTGGAAAAAATTTCATAAGCTACCTCCGTCTGATAGAAATTTATTCTATAGTATTTTCTATCAGCCTCTGGATTTGAGGGCTTTGGAACAGTTGTTTCACTTTGCAATAGTGTATACTAATAAAAAAAGGAGGTAGAAAAATGATTGTGACAACAACAAATCAAGTAGAAAAGCGTACCATCGCTAAATACCAAGGAATCGTCTTTGGGGAAGTCATTACTGGGATCAACGTATTCAAAGATATCGGTGCCAGTGTTCGTAATGTTTTAGGTGGACGTTCTAAAAGCTATGAAAATGAATTACTGGTCGCCCGTGAAGAAGCGATCGCTGAAATGGTCGAACGTGCAAAAAAAGTTGATGCCGATGCAATCGTTGGTATGAAAATGGACTACGAAGTGCTCGGATCTGACAATGGTATGCTGATGGTAACTTGCAGCGGAACTGCTGTCCTTTTAGATTAAACAAAAGCTGAGTGAGATGTGAAACATATCTTACTCAGCTTTTTATTTTTTGCTTTATCTGTTCTTTTGATCAAATAAACAAATAAAAATCATTAGAAATGCGTATTTCTTTTGATTTTTTTTTATTTCCGCTAAGATTAAGATATCAAGAGAAAAGGAGTGCATAACATGACAGAACCAATTTTAAAAGACCCTAGAACACTGTATCACACCGAAAAATTCGCGAAACAAGAACAGGATACTCCTGCATTGCAGGCAAAAATGACACCTAAACCTGATTGCGGCGAAGAAAGCTATGTCGGTAATCATAAATTAGAAAATCGACGCGTTTTGATCACTGGCGGAGATTCAGGAATCGGTCGTGCTGCTGCTATTGCATTTGCTCGTGAAGGCGCGGATATCGCTCTGCATTTTTTCCCAGGTGAAGAAGAAGACGCAAATGAAGTTGCTGAATTGATCAAAAAAGAGGATCGTAAAGTGGTCTTGCTTCCATATGATCTGCGGGATGAATCTGCACCGGCAAAAATCGTGGAACAAGCAGTTGCTGAACTTGGCGGCTTGGATACATTGGTCCTGAATGCGGCACAACAGATCTCTCGTCCGGGAGTTACCGCGCTTCCTATCGAACAAGTGAAAGACACATTTATGGTCAATATCATTTCGATGTTTGCGTTGGTTAAAGAAGCGGAACCTCATTTGCCAGCAGGCGGCGCAATTATAACCACAACTTCCGTCCAAGCCTTCAACCCTAGCAGTAACTTAACAGATTACGCTGCGACTAAAGCGGCGATTGCTAACTTTACGGTGAACTTAGCAAATCAATTCGCTGAAAAAGGGATTCGCGTAAACGGTGTTGCCCCAGGACCTATCTGGACACCACTGCAATTGGATCATGGACAACCGAGCGATGCCATCCCAGAATTTGGCCAAGAAAGTCTGATGGGACGTGCTGGACAACCGGCTGAATTGGCACCAGTCTATGTCTTCCTTGCTTCAAATGATGCGAGCTATGTCACTGCACAAATCTATGGAGTTACTGGCGGAGAGCCGATTAACTTATAGTCGTTTGTCATGTCACTTGGTCGTTTCTTCACAATCGTTTGTTGCACTTAAATAGAAAGGACGGAGTTATATGAGTAAAATCATCCAAGGTAATTTTTCTAATTTAGCTGAAGCTGAGGTTGCTGCTGATAAATTGATTGCCAGTGGTTATCCAAAAGAATCTATCTGTTTAGTAGTCGACAAGTCTCAACACCCGGATATTCAGGAGAAAACAGATTTGCCAGTCGAAACAACGTTCTCTTTGAATGATGGCGAGACTGAAGAATCCTTATGGGAAAGAATCAAGGACTTCTTTGGCGGAGAAGAACAAGATACGTTTAAAGACAAAGTTCAACAGTACCAAGATGAACTGGCAAGCGGAAATATTCTAGTAGTCTATGATGAAGAATTGGTAGAAAATGCCCCTACTACGATCCCGACTATCGATGAAGAAGATATGCCGAAAAGAACTGAGCAGGCGACAACTCCGCAAAATGATTTAGACCATCCGGAACGAATCGATATTGATACTGACAATGCAGACACACCGTTAGTAGATACGCCGCCTAAAGAGGGCAAAATTGCTCCTGATCTTACAAAACGGATGGATGACAAAAATCATATTTAACGATACTTGAAAAACATTTATTTTATCGGCAATAGCAGTTTTTATATCAGGCTGTCTGGAGTAAACTTAATAAATTTGTTTTTAGGAGTGGAGCAATCCACTCCTTTTTTTCGTAAAAATCAACATTTGACTTTTTCTGCAAGTCGTAATTCTTGAAATTTCTTATCGATTTTTGTCAATTGCTGCAAGTAATCTTCATAAAAGGTTTGGAACAAACAAGCATTGCCGTGGTATTGAGCAACCAGCTTTTTCTTGTTCAATGGCGCATCACTTGATTTAAAATACATATTGATGACTTTTAATGGCTCCTCCCATGAAGCCAGTTGCTGCACACATTCCTGCAGTCTATAAATCTCTTGGTGAGTGACCGCTTTAATAGGCTGATTTTTTTTCGTTAGATAGTTTGTCATGCTGAATTCCCCTCTCTTGTTATTACCTCTGTGATTAGATTTGACCGTTCTTACTAAAGACAAAAATATTGCATTCATATCAAGATATGATACTCTTAATATGAATAGACATTCATATAACGTTGGTTGTATTTATTACTAAAAAGCCAAAGGAGGTCATCCTCATGAGTAAGCAGACACATACTCCTGTCTCAGGATCGCAACAAGCGAAAAAGCATATCAAATTGGCGTTTTTCATCAATCTCTTTTTTTCCATTGGTGAATTTCTTTTTGGCTTTTTATTTAACAGCGTTTCCATCATGTCTGATGCTGTTCATGATTTAGGTGATTCTGTATCTATCGGCTTTGCTTGGTTCTTTCAACGTTATTCTGAAAAAAAGCAAGACGATCGTTACACTTTTGGCTACTCCCGTTTTTCATTGCTCGGCGCATTGCTTACCGGATTGATCCTAATCAGCGGGTCAGTCTTTATGATCTATCAAAGTGTCCCCCGCCTAATCCATCCGGAACCAGTCAATGACCGCGGAATGTTTTGGCTGTCATTGGCGGCTATTGCGTTGAACGGTTATGCGGCATGGGTATTGAGTAAAGGAACCAGCAAAAACGAGCGCCTGCTCAATTTACATATGTTAGAAGATGTTCTAGGTTGGGTCGGTGTTTTGATTGTAAGTTTGCTGATGAATCTAACAGACTTCTACCGCCTTGATCCGATTTTGTCGATCCTGATCGCTCTTTATCTTCTTTACAAAACGATCCCGGAGTTTTTATCCACTATGAATATTTTATTAGACGGTACACCAGATACAGTGGATCTGCCCCATTTGGCTGAAGCAATTGGAAAAATCCCGAAAGTCCAAGACGTTTCTCATCTCCACGTTTGGTCTCTTAACGGTGAAGAAAACGCCTTGATCGTGACAGTCTTGATCGATTCTGACGCATTAACAAATCATTTAGAGATCAAGCAGACGATTTTAAAATTAGCACAAGAAAATGGCGTCAAGGATCACGTTACTATCGAACTCGCTACCAGCCAAGAAGAACTGGAAAAAGATTATGGGAAAGCACAAAAATAAAACAACAAACAGTTGATATACCCCGGTGAAACAGCAAAGTTTATTTTTATTTTCTGGCTCTCCTTTTTCATCTAAACCCAACGTGCAGTATTTTGCTCCGTTGGGTTTTTGCTGTTTTTACAGGTTGTTTTCTTGCCAGTGGGTTAGTTTTGATTCGATTGCTTTTCTTTGGTAAGCGCTTTTAAAAAAGCCGAAAAAAATTTAACCAGTCCTATTAAAGATTACTATTAGTTAACTCGCCTTTCTTTATAGTTGTAAAACTAATTCATTTTTATCACTGTTATAGTAGGATTTATTTAAAGTTTAGTTAACTATTTGTAAAATGTCAATATGTATTGTATACTTTTTGTTAACTTTATTTCATTCATTTGTGTTAACTATATGTTAACGTTAAAATAATAGTAAACTGAGGTGATGACATGAATTTTAGTTTACGATTAAAAGAGTTGCGTTTACAGAACAAACTTACCCAACAAGAACTAGGTGAGATCGTCCATGTCTCAAAAGTTTCGATCTCAGGATATGAACGTGGGGATCGCAGTCCAGATCGCGATACACTGACTGCGCTTGCAGATTATTTTGGGGTTTCCATCGACTATTTACTTGGACGGGAACGCAGTGCCGATTTTTTAACAAAAAAACAGCGAACAGTCGCCCAACAAATCGATGAATCCTTTACTAATGAAGAAATGACTAGTATCTTAGATTACATTTCTTTTGTTAAACAACGACATACGACTAGTAAAAAGCAGTAAAAAACAAATAAACAACCTGAAGCTCCTTTGTAAAAAGCCAGGTTGTTTATTAGTACTGTTTAATGCACAAAACCGCATCAACCATTCCATTCATATAAAACTGAATTCAACAGGACTTCGTCTAACCCAATAATGATGATATCGTCAAACACCGTGATTGGTCGACGTAAAACGGCAGGATGTTGACAGAGTATTTTTTTTGCTTCTTCTCTAGATAAATCCGCAGTCTCAAGGTTTAAACGCTGAAATTCTTCACACCATTCCGCTATTATCAAATCTACGTTTCCTGAACTAAGGTCTAAGAGCAGATCTGCATCTTCTTCTGTAAGTGTTGTCCCATAGACTTCGACAGCTTCAAATTCAAGCCCGTTATCAATCAGCCACTGCTCTACTTTTTTACATGTTGGACATGCAGCTGACCCAAATATTTTTATCATACTCTTCACACCCTTATTTTCGAACCATTCCCATCAATACAATTAGCTTCTATCTACAATTAATTGTATCAATTATATACGTTTTTTATCAAATATAAAGGTTTTATTGTGAGTTTTTGATATTATTATAGAGATTTTTATGATTTCACTTTTAGTAAAAGTAAATTCAAAATAGAAATTTTGTCACTCCTAGCAAGATAACATTTACATAATATAGTCCTTTTCACAAAATAAATTTTCTAGAATATTTTGTCCTCCTACACTTTAACAACTGAGAGCAAAAGTAATAAAACTAAAAACTTTAGTTTTAAACTGACAGAATTTTTTATTAAAAGCGTAAAATAACAACGTCCATACCTAAAATAATTCTTTTAGGATAAATTTTTTAATAGCAAAATAGAGCAGCAAACTAAAGCGGTTGTTTTTGAAAACAATAAAGAGTCATTGGAAGTAATCTAGGAATATTATGCAAAAAGTTGGTATTTTCTAAACACGGGCCTTCGACAACACACTTGCTGTCTCAGAAACCAACACGCACTTCAAAACCGCGTTCGGTTACGAAGATTACGCGATCCACGATCAATATGTTTACTCTAAATGGCAGCCTTACAATGATTGCAGCATAAAAAATTTCATTGTCCCTCACTATCCTTGGCATCTTCGTGTCCATCAGATAGACACAAATCGAGAGATCAATCTCTTAGCAGGAAGCTTTTCAGCACCGGCTGACGGAAAAATTCTGGAAACAACAGCTGATACTATACGCTACTGTAGTTCTGTCGGTACAACGGCCTTAAAAAGTTTTACACCTGGTATGCAGTGTGAGCTGTCGATGCCGGAGCCTAATACGAACTTACTGTTTGACCGGACTGTTCTCCCTCTGGCTACTCTTCATTTAGAACCGGGCAAGTATACAGTCATCTACGCCTGTCTAGGAGATCCTAAACATGAAACTCCTCTTGCACTCAAGGATGTTACACTCAGCGGGAGTCTGCTGACTTTTAGGCTAAATGATCAACCATTTGAAGTATTGCTGAAAGAACTATAAGTTTTTTACTGGATAACTAACATTCATCCAATTGTTGGGGATCAGCTTCTGTTGCATGAAGCTGGTGCCCATATTTTTTGTATTTGGATAAACCACATGGAATCGATCTTAATAACTTCTGGGACACCCCTTTAACTTAAAGAAAGCCTCTACCCTACTGTTTGCACTGTTTTTCGGTTTTTTACTCTGTCAAATATCCGCAACAATTCTGCATCCAATTCAAACTGATCTTCAAAAAACTGTTTCGTGCGTTCGATAAAATATCCGCGGAAAAACGTATAGAAAAAGCCGGCGGGATTCGTAATTTGTTTGTAACGATAAATCTGTTCAAATGCCACTATCAGTGCTGACTCAAGGCCAGTACGATAATAAGGATTTCCTTCAAACGTTAATAAATCTAAATGTTCCGTTGTCAAACCAGCCTGCCGGAAGCGCTTGACTGTTTCAAATTTGGCTTTAAAAATTGTATCGATAAACCACTTCATTTGGTTATAGTCATTTTTAGTCATTTGCTGGATCCGTTTCAATGCAGCTTCTCCCAAAACATCGCGGTAGCGATGAACCAGTCCTTCACAAAGCAGTTCAGTGGTCTCCTCTTTGATTTTAGCAGTGAGCGGTCGCGAATCTGTTTTAGTTGTTTCTTCTGTTTCTCTTGTTTCTTTTGGATTAACTTGTAATTTCTCTGTACTTATCAGCAAATTTTGCGTTTTCGATGTAGCAGATTCTGCGTTCTCAATGGTTACAGGGGACTCCGTCTGTTGTTCTAAAGACCAGGTATAAGTCAATGCCACAGTAGGCGCTTCTTTACGGATTTTGCGAGCTTTGGCAGTCGTCGTATTTTTATAAGCCAGTTTTGGTTTTACGGTTGGTTCAGGATTTTGTGGATTAGCGACATAGATGCGATAATTTTTTAATCCATGTTTCACAACTTCGATCAGTCCCAGCTTGACCAGATCATTCCGCAGCTCAGTAACTTTGCGTGTGGAAATATTTAACAAATCAGCGGCTTCATCATTGGTAAAATAGATAAAAAAGCGGCCTTCATCATCTTGCCAAGCGCCATCTTTTTGAGAATTATACATACTGCAGGTCATTCTCATGGTATAAAGGGCATGCAGCATCACTGCCTGCATCGATAACTCGGCATATAAAGGATTATTGAAAAAATTAGTGTTGATTTGGATATAATTGCTTTGCGGCAGGTTGTCCAACGACATTTCATTGTCTAATTTGCACATAAAAAAGCCCCTCTCTTATGATCTAAATTAATAAGAAATCATAAAAATAAGGGCTGATTGCTAGCTAAATAAACCTCAGTTATTGTCATGAGGGCAGAATTTTGCTATACTTATTCTAGATTAAATGGATTTCTTATTAATTTAACAAGGACTGCGAATCCTTGGTGATTGTAGATATCAAGTTGCGAAGTTGATATCTAAATGTAAATCCTTAAGCTAAGAGACTGCGAATCTCTTGGCTTTTTTTAGTTATTAACAGTGGATAACTAAAAGACATTTTTTCTCATTCATTTATCCACAATGCTAGGATAACATTTATATTTTGAATAAGTAAAGCGGAAAATTATCCACAATTTAATTTAGGTAAACTTCATTTAGCTTATTTCTCTTATTTAAGTAAACCTAAATAATGAAAATATCTAAATTTTGGTAAACCGTAATAATGTTTTTTTTATTATTGAAGTTTACCTAAATATAGTATAAATGAAACTTTCAAAGATGTTTAAAGGGATAGTATCAATCTTTTTTGATTTTATTTTCAGAAAAAGACGTAAAAAAAGTAAACCGTAATGTATGTTTTACATAATTTGCGGTTTACTTTTTTTACGGACTTTTCTATTTTGCAGTAAACTTTAATATAGATATTTTCAACAATCCAGTTTACTTTAATAATTAAAAATTTATTTTATTCTAATCTTTTTTTAATTCTAAGAATAATTTTTGATACTTTGGTTTCTCCCGATATTCTTGTAAAAGCTTCTCTTCTTCTTTCAATAAGAACTCCTGATCCTCAACACTCAGCCCTTTTTCGAAGTAATATTGATACAAGTAGTCGATCATTTGGTCTGGTGTATAGGTATCGAATTTTTTGTCAATCAAATTCGTCAGTTTTGCTTTGGTTCGGGCCGATATTTTTTGCATTTCCAGAGCTTTTTGCAACGGATCAGTATAAATAGGCTTACGCCCGACTTTTCCTTTGCGTTCGCGACTAGTGATAGTGACGACATTTGATACGGATTGTTTGATAGCTTCATTGGGTTGAATCTCTTGACGGCTTTCAGGCTGCTCTTTAACAGCTGTTCTAGCAGCATTTTGTTGCGAGCTAGCTGTTTTTTTCTGATTATCTTCTTCTTCGCTGCCTTTAGCGTTTGCTTTATTGAATTCTTGCAGCTTTTTTAACGCGGAGTTGCCACTATTGATTTTCCCCATCTCTTCAAGGGCACTTTGCGTTTGGTTATTTTTGTTGATGAGAGAATTCATTCTCATTTTACGAGCCATTTGCTATCCCCCCTACTCGGTTTCTGCTTGATCGCCGTTCAACCACTCGATATGATTGTCCAATTCGTTGAGTATATCGATGAAAACAGCGTGTGCTTTTGCATCCCAGATATCAAGATTGCCGTTTTTGTAGACATCTAGTGTTATTCCGGTCCCATCGTAGCGTTTTAAACGACTTTGGTTCAAAACAACGGTATTTAAAAGATGGTATCCATATAATTCTTTGGCTTGTTGATACACTTCTTGGTCCACAGCATCTCTTTTTTGCATCATGAATGGAATGATTCCTACGATTTCAAGATCAGTATCATAGGTTTCTACAAAAAAGTTCATATAATCGATATATGATTGTGCTCCTTTAAGTGATTTCACTTGGGTTTGCAAGATAATGATCACGTATTCTGCCGCATACATCGCACAGTTACTATAAGTAGAGATTGTTGGCGGTACATCAATATAAATGACATCATAGATCTCTTTCAGAGGCTCGATCAAACCTGCAAAATACTTGAATTGTTCTAGTTTGTTTCCTTCAAAACGTTGGATCAAATAATCTGGGAATTCGCTGAATAAGATATTTGCCGGGATCAAATCCAGATTTGGCATGATCGGATAGATACATTCATCGATTGGTGCCCCTTGTACGGCATCCCAAATTGTTTTTGAAAATTCGATTCCTTCTTCTTGGAAATTTTCTGCGGTCAGTTGCATAACATCACTGGTATTTCCTTGAGGATCTAAATCGATGATCAGTGTTTTACGTTCTTTAACAGCAGCGCTTTCAAATCCAACCATTTGAACAGTTGTTGATTTACCTACACCGCCTTTAAAGTTACCAATGACAAATGTTTGTGCTCGTTTGGATTCCATACTCTTCCTCCTATATAAAAAGGTAAACCTTAATTACCGTATAATTATTTCTTTAAGCGTCTTAATTGAAGTTTACCACATTATATATAGATTTGCAATATAAAAAAGTAAACCATAATATTTATGTAAAAAGGTAAACCGTATATTATTGAAGTTTACTTTATATGTTACAAATAAAGGTTTACTTAAATTTTTAAAGTAAACCTTTATTTTAAAAAAGTAAATCTTATAATTAAATATAAAGTTTACCTTTATTAAGAAAATACTTTAACAAAAACTTCGCTATATAGGCATTTTTGAATAAAGTTTACTTTAATTAAATAGGTATACCTTATCGATAAATATTTAACTTACCTTAAATTTTAAAGTAAACTTTTATTATGAATATATAGTATACTTGATTATATAAAAGTTTATTGTAACTAAGTCGATGAGGTAAACTTCAATAATTAAAGTAAACCAAATATTGCGGTTTACCGAAAAAATTAAGTTTACCTCAATTCTATATAAGGTTTACTTTAATAAATAAGGTAAACTATAAATAGATTTTTTTAATTGTGGTAAACCTTAAATAAAATATACAAGGAACTCTGAAAAGAGAATTTACGATTTAGTTTAAGGTAAATGGACGCAGCTTATCAATAGAAATTTTGGAATGGATGGCAATGATTGAAAACGTTTGTTAAACTAGATATAAATGTTTTGTGATGGAGAATATAGAGTCAAAGAGGAGGCGACATAATGATAGGACTCATATATTTTTTAGTGATTATTTTCGCCAATGCTTTAGGAGCTATTTCAGGTATGGGAGGCGGAGTGATCATTAAACCGATATTCGATTTTGTGGGGGCGCATTCAGTTGCTGCGATTTCTTTTTATTCATCGGTTGCAGTTTTTACAATGGCCATTGTGTCTACGCTACGTCAATTAAAAAGTGGGTTGCGGATGGATTGGAAGGCACTCGGGTGGATCTCGTTTGGTGCTGTGGCAGGCGGATTTTTAGGAAATATTGCGCTTGATTATTTCTTGACCATCTTTAACGAGAAAAAAGTAAACTTGATTCAAATCATCCTGACGGTTTTGACGCTATTATTTGCATTCTTTTATACAAAGTATGATTGGAAAAATTTCAGATTAATAAATATCAGCTGGTATGTGGTTTCTGGATTGGTATTAGGCTTTCTAGCCAGTTTATTAGGGATTGGTGGGGGAGCAATCAATGTTTCTTTGCTGATGCTGATGTTCTCGATGCCAATCAAAGAAGCTACCGTCTATTCGATTGGTACTATTTTTTTCTCACAATTAGCAAAGATTCTTACGATTGCAGGCACCACAGGATTCAGCAGATTTGATCTTACAATGTTGTATTTTGTTGTACCGGCAGCAGTGTTAGGCGGACTTTTAGGAACGAATCTGAGTATTATTTTTTCACCTAAACGAGTAACAACGGTTTTTCAAGGAATCATTTTTCTGGTTTTACTGATCAATGTCTATAATGCCTGGCAATTATTCTATTAAGTGAGACGCCTTTAGAAAAGTATGCTGATCAAATCCCATTTGCTGAAAAGCAATGGGATTTTTTTGACCATAAAGCTTATTTACTGGCTATTTTTCCTTAATAAATCAAGGAATATGGTACAATCAAAAAAAGTACCGCAAATTCAAAGCAGCCAGAAAGCAAAAGGAGGTTTTTTGATGGCTTTTTATAAAGAAAAAGAATATGTTGATTATTTGACGATCAAAAAAGAATTGACTGATTTATCATTGGAAACTTATTTGAAAGCAATCCGTGATTTTTTTGCCTATATCGAAACTGCCGGAACCGGGTATCAAGATGTACAAACCATCGATAATATCACTGAACATGAAGTTCGGCTTTATTTAAATTATCTTGTGCGAATAAAAGAAGACGGTGGCAGAGGTTTTTCTTATAATACACGGGAGCGTCATTTATCGATTTTGCGCAGTTATTTTGAATTTTTGATGAAACAGCGTTATATCCATGAATTACCAACACTTGGTTTGAAGTTAGAAAAAGTCAAGAGTAAGCCAAGTCGGAGAGTGGAGTTCAAATGGTTGGGCGAGCTTCCTCGCGTTTTGGAAAACGAGACATTGACGATGGAAACTAGATTGGCATTACTGTTGATTTCTAAACGCGTTACAATTGCTCAAATGACTATGGCGGGTTTTTCCGTTCGCTTGAAAACTTTTTCTTTTTCTCCGGAAGAAGAACGTTTTATCCATAAATATATGAACTATGTACAACCGCTACAGAACAAATTTGAAAGCCCAGATTTGTTTTTCAAGTCCACTATGCGTAAAAATGCAAAAGGGGAGGTACCTGTTTTGATGTCCCGGACAGCATTGAATAAGTTGATTGCCAGAGAACAAGCACGGATCGGTTTTCCAGTGAATCCGACACAATTGATTCGAGAAGCGACGTTAGCCTATATTCAAGAGCATAGTGATAAGTCAGATGCTTTTTTGATGGATGCATTGAATATTACCTACCCATATCTAAAAAATTTACAGAAACAGTTAGTAGTTAATGGAGAAAAGCAGGAGACGGACTAATGATTTAAGATTATAATAGGAAGATACAGCGCATCCTGTTAGCAAAAATTTCATCATATTTCATCATATTGTAGCGCTAAGTAAACAAATCCATTTTGTAATTGATCTGATCATTTATCTTTGATCAGATCTTTTTTCATCTGTACATCCTATAGGTATTGATAAATCTTGTTCTGAACCTGGATACTTGGATTTGAGCATTGATTGTTAGAATCTTGTTGCGAAAAGCGATGAAGCTCACCGTTTTTTTTCGTTAATTTTTCAATTTCGATAAGTCATTTACAGATTTACTCATCAAGATGGGAATCAAATAAGAAGTTCATGGGAAATAAGCTAGATAACCCGTTCTGTTTTTTTTACAGATAAATGTTCAATACTTCTCAAAAAATAGCTGTTCTATCAAGTGTTTTACCCATTGTTTATCCTTGTTTGAATGTTTGAAAAGGGCTCGGATACAACAGTATTATTTACTATGCTTCTGTGATGGGGATCGATCCAACATACTATGAAGCGGCAATGGTGGATGGTGCCAACAAGTGGCAACAGATAAAAAATGTGACGATTCCGCAGATCGTACCGATGATGTCTGTTTTATTGATCATGAATATCGGCGGTATTTTCCGAGCGGACTTTGGTTTGTTTTATATCATTCCACGAAATTCCGGTGCACTATATAATGTAACATCGGTATTAGATACGTATGTATATAATGGTTTGACTGCTACAGGAGATGTTGGGATGACAGCAGCAGCAGCGCTTTATCAATCTGTTGTTGGGGCCTGCCTACTGTTGATCGCCAACCAAGTAGTTCGTAAAGTTGAACCAGATTCAGCATTATTTTAGGAGGAACAAGCATGACAAAGAAAAAAGTTTATAATGTAAAGGTTCGCTCCTTCAATCCAACAGCTAACTTGATTTTTAATATTCTTATCGCACTTTTTGCACTTTCTTGTGTGTTGCCGTTCTTTTTCGTTATCATCATTTCCTTGACGAGTGAAAATTCGCTGGCGTTAAATGGCTATCGTTTCTGGCCAGCAGAGTTTTCAAAAGCGGCATATGAATACGTCTTTCAAGGAGCGATGAGCGGCAGAATTCTTCGGGCATTGGGAGTTACCGTATTTATTACAGTATTAGGAACGGTAGTGAATTCGTCAATGACTTCATTGTATGCCTATGCGATTTCTCGTTCGAACTTTCCGTTTCGCCGGTTCTTCACGGTCTTTGCTTTGATCACGATGCTGTTTACACCAGGGATGGTGGCAAATTATTTGGTAATGACGAATATGCTGCATTTGAAAGATACGATCTGGGCACTGATCTTGCCATTGGCATTAGGACCTTTCAATATTTTGGTAATGCGGACTTTCTTTAAAAAGACTGTACCAGACAGTATCATCGAATCCGCACGTATGGATGGCGCTTCAGAAATGAAGATTTTCCTTAAAATCGTTTTACCATTAGCAGTTCCAGGAATTGCCACGATCAGTTTGTTTGCGGCACTAGGCTATTGGAACGATTGGTTCAATGCATTGCTTTATATTCAAAATGAAAATTTAGTACCTCTACAATTTTTATTGATGAAGATCCAAAACAATTTGGAATTTTTATCTCGCAGTACCGGAATGGCGGCAGAGGTCTCCGGTGGACTGGCCTCGTTGCCTAGTGAATCGGCCAGAATGGCTATCGTTGTGTTATCAACATTACCGATCGCTTTGACTTATCCATTTTTCCAACGTTATTTTGTGGGTGGGTTGACTATCGGCGGTGTCAAAGAATAAAAAATGGGAGGAATAGAAATGAAGAAATGGCAGAAAATTTTAGGTTTTGCCGGAGCGACTGCATTGACGTTAGGTTTGTCCGCATGTGGAAGTTCTCAGGCGAATGACTCATCAGGAGGATCAAAAGACGGTACGCCGACTTTATTGATGTATCTTGTAGGGGATAAACCAGATAATTATGATAAACTGATCGACAATGCAAATAAAATCATTGAAAAAGAAATCGATGCTAAGTTAAAAATAGAATTTGTTGGTTGGGGCGATTGGGATTCGAAGATGTCTACTGTTGTGGCTTCAGGTGAAAGCTATGATCTTTCTTTAGCCCAAAACTATGTGGTAAATGCGCAAAAAGGTGCTTACGCAGATTTAACTGAATTGGCTCCAAAATTGGCGAAAGATGCTTATGATCAATTACCAGAAAGCTATATCAAAGGAAACAAGATCAACGGAAAATTATACGCATTTCCAGTATATGGCAACGTTTACGGGCAACAAGTGCTGACCTTTAATAAAGAACTTGCGGATAAATACAACATCGATATCAGCAAAGTGGGCAATAGCTATGAAAGCGCAACGGAAGTCTTGAAACAATTCCATGAAAAAGATCCTAACACTGCCGCTTTTGCGATTGGCCAAAGCTTCCGTACAGGTGGGAATTATGATTACCCAATCGGTAAAGATTATCCATTTGCAGTGAAGATCGATGAATCAGGTTCACCAAAGATCATCAATCAATACCAAGATCAAGAATTGATCGACAATCTGAAAGTCATGCATGAATGGTATGAAGCAGGACTGATTCCAAAAGATGCCGCAACAAGTACGCAACCTTATGACCTAGATAAAAATACTTGGTTTATGCGTGAAGAAACCCAAGGACCTATGGATTACGGCGATACAACATTGACGAACGCTGCCGGTAAAGAATTAGTTTCTAAACCTTTGACAGAACAATTAAAATCAACGACACAAGCCCAAATGGCGAACTACGTTGTAGGAAATACGTCTAAAAACAAAGAAAAAGCTGTGGAATTGTTGGGCTTATTGAACAGCAATCCAGAATTATTGAATGGTTTGGTCTATGGTGTGGAAGGCGAACAATGGGAAAAAGTTGGTGACAACCATGTGAAATTATTAGATGGCTATAAACCAAATACACACTTGGCTGCTTGGAACACAGGGAATAATATGATCCTTTATACACCAGAATCAGTTACAGATGAAATGATCAAAGAACGTGATGAAAATATCAAAAATTCTGTTGAATCACCAATTCTTGGCTTCAACTTCAAACAAGATAATGTGAAAACAGAGATCACAAATATCGCAAATGTCATGAATCGATATGTTTCAAGTTTGTGTACAGGAACAGTCGATCCTGAAGAAACACTGCCAAAATTAAATGATGATCTAAAAACAGCCGGTTGGGACAAAGTACAAAAAGAAATGCAAAAACAACTGGATGAATTTCTTGCAGAAAGCAAGTAATAACTAAAAAGAAACACATTCAAGGCTGATCAGGATATCTAATCTATATAACGAAGCAGTTTGTATACTGTTGCGTTACTAGTATAGTTTGGATATCCATCGCCTTGTAATTTGCTGCATCCTTTGTTATACATAGAAAAGAGGAAGAGTCATGGAAAGTACAGGGATTCAACGCTTGTTTTATCTTAGCTGGACAGTCATAAAATTGAATTTATTTTTTGTCATCTTATCTTTTGCCGGGGGAATTGTCTTAGGGATCGGACCCGCTTTTCAAACGATCTATGACCTGCTGGAAGAAGCGCGGATCAACTATCAAGAAATAACCTTTAAAAAAGCATTCACTTGCTGGAAACAGAATTTTAAAACGAGCAATCGAGATTTCCTTGTATTTGCCGGGGCTTTCTTTATTGTTGCATACAATCTTTATCTTTCTCTTCAACTGACAGGCCTGTTGTGGCTGCTGATTGATTTTCTCCTTTTATTTATCTTACTATTGCTAGGTGTGATGTATCTCTATATGATACTTTATGAAACGAGTTATACGATCGGCTTTAAAGATTTGATCAAACTAGCATTTATCAGTGTCTTTTTGAATTTTGGTGTTTTTCTAAAAGTCGTCTTAGGAGTGGCTAGTATCTTGTTGATCAGCTGGAAATTCAAAGGATTGCTGCTTTTTGCAACATTTGCAATGATCAGCATGTGGTGCGGCTATACAACAAAAAAAAACCGTGCGCTGATCGATGGAAAGTTGGAGACACATGAAACGAATTATAAAGAAGCTTTTTAAAAAAGAATATTTAATCAATCAATTGATGCAGATTTACAGCTTACTGTTAGTAGGAATCATCCTACTAACGGTAGCTGCTTCTTGCGTTTTTATAGGGCATAATACGCATGTTTCACTAGATACCAAAATGAACGCAGTGGTCTATCAACTGGACAACTATATCGCGAATCAGAAAAATGTGATGGACGGAATATATACAGATCTAGTCGGCTCACAAGCCAAAGTAGAAAATCTCCGCAATTACCTGAGGATGACGCCCACTGAGTATTTTGATTATACGGCTGAAGCATGGGAAATCAATCAAACAGATGTGCGGTTTCCGTCGTTACTGCAGAATCAGTTTTTTACATTCTCAGATCTTTCCGCAATTTATCTCAGTTTAGATGAAGCAGAAGGAACCTATCTGCGAGCGGATCGCTTAATAAGAAATGGGCAGAAAGTAAGCGGACAGATCCCTGAGCCGGAAGGACTGACAATGGTACGGGTCATTCAGAACCAGTACACAGGAAAGCCGCTGGGAACGATCTATGGTGTATTTTCACGAGAAGCGGCACTTGGCAGTTTGGTAGAGACAGTCGCTGAGGAAGGGATCGATAGCTTCATTTTTAATGACGCGGGTGAACTGATGTTTT
Source organism: Enterococcus mediterraneensis (assembly GCF_900604485.1). Lineage (NCBI taxonomy): Bacteria > Bacillati > Bacillota > Bacilli > Lactobacillales > Enterococcaceae > Enterococcus > Enterococcus mediterraneensis. The sequence goes on along the minus strand of NZ_UWOP01000002.1, from coordinate 207,307 downwards.
CAAATACTACGCAGACCTCTTCCAAAGAACAGCAACAATTGACGAAGGCAGTCCAATCAGGAGAAAAAATCACACCATTGTTTTCTAAAAAATATTTTGTTCGTGTCAATTCAGACAGCGGTCAAGCTACCGTTATCTTATTAACAAGCAAACGATTGTTTTGGAAAAATGTCCTCCAATCTTCTACGGTGATTTTTCTTGTAGGAAGTCTAATCGCAGGTATCTTGTTGGTGATCTTGCAACGGACATTTAAGCGTTATTCTAAGCAAGTGGCGATGATCGTCAATGTGACGGAGACTGTGAGCGAAGGGAATCTAAAAACAAGGATCGATCCTTCTCTGGTGCAGGGAGAACTGAACGATTTAGCGACAGCTATCAATTTTATGATTGCCAGTTTAGATCAATACATTGAGGATATCTACAATCTGGAAATCAAACAAAGAGACGCCAATATGCGAGCACTCCAATCTCAGATCAATCCACATTTTTTATATAATACATTGGAATATATCCGAATGTACGCCTTAAGTCGCCAACAGGAAGAATTGGCAGATGTGGTATACGCTTTTTCAGCATTATTGCGGAATAATACCTCTCAAGAAAAAACGACAAGTTTAGAAAAAGAACTCTCATTTTGTGAAAAGTACGTTTACTTATATCAAATGAGATATCCGGATCGCATCGCCTATCATTTTGTTATAGAAGATGCTTTGAAAAAGATTCAGTTGCCTAAATTCACCATCCAGCCATTGATTGAAAATTATTTTGTTCATGGAATCGATTATACACGCAATGACAATGCTATCAGTGTTAAAGCCTATATGGAGCAAAATCAGACTGTCATCAAAGTCATAGATAATGGCAAAGGGATGAGTCCTGAACGTTTGCAAGAAGTAATACAGAGCTTGTCAGATCCGGCAGTGGATACAGCGACCTCTATCGGACTTCGAAATGTCCATGAACGTTTGAAAAGTTTCTTTGGTTCCAGCTATTCTATGGAGATCGACTCTGATCAAATGGCGGGAACAATTATCACGATTCGATTCGTTTATGAAGGGACGTTTGACCATGTATAAAGTATTGTTAGTCGATGATGAATATATGATCTTAGAAGGCTTAAAGTACATTCTGCCTTGGCAGGAATTAGGTTTTGATATCGTTCAAACAGCGAAGAGTGCCAAAGAAGCGCTAGCGTATTTGAGCCAACATCCTATCGATTTGCTGATCACAGATATCACGATGCCTGAAATGAGTGGGATCGAACTAGTAGAAAACGCGCAACAGCAAGGACATCGTTTCTTCACTATTATTCTCTCCGGTTATCAGGAATTCGAATATGTAAAAAAAGGGATTGCTTTAGGAGTCAAGAATTACTTGGTAAAGCCGGTCGATAAAGAAGAGTTGAAGACGACCCTTTTACAAATTCGCCAAGAACTCGATGAACAAGCGGCATGGCAAAAACAGCAGAAAATTTTTCAGGAGACGGCTGTGCTTCGCTGGGTCCATGATGAAATGAATGAAGCTGAATTCCACACGTTGCAAAATCAAGTAGCCCAAAGAGTGACAGGACCATTCACACCCCTTGTTGCCCAAGGTTCTTTTGAAAATCTGCAGAAAATACAAAACTATTTTGATGCTCGTCGTCAAATGCTTTCTATCACTTCACATATATCGGAAAATAGTTATCTTTTGATTTACGAGGGTAGCCATCGTCAATTATTGCTGGACATCCATCATTTAGAAGAAAAACTCACTAGTACTTCATGGCAGCTTATTATCGGCGAAACAGTGACCGAGTGGGAAACGCTCTACACAAGTTATGAAAAAATCAAACAGATCCAATCATTGCAGGAATTTTATCCCGACTTGCTGCCAGTCAAAAATATTTTGAAAGTAGAAATGTCAGCAAAAGAGGAAGAGTTGCCTTTTTTATCATTCAACAAAGCACTGATGATTGGGGATATGGCGACGATTCGGCAGGAATTGGATCAAGTATTTGATGAACTGTTAAAAATTCAAGCACGACCAGAACATGTTCGGACTGTTTCATTTTTGCTGTTTATTGACTTGTATCGTTATGCTCCTGTGCTGACACCTGAAGACTATGAACGGATCGTAGCAAAGATACGGAAAAGCGAAACGATTCTTGAATTACGCCGCCTTTTCGATCAGATCTTAGAAGTGATCAAAGAGCAGCCGCAAAATAAACGCTATTCGGACACTATTCAAAAGGTGGTTTCAATCATCCATAAACAATCCGGCGAAGATCTTTCCTTAAAAACAATCGCTGAAGAATTACACTTGAGCGTTGTTTATTTGGGGCAATTATTCAAAAAAGAAACAGATTTGAGCTTCAATCAATATTTGAATCAAGTCCGAATCAAAAAAGCGCAGGAGATGTTACTGGAAACCCAACAAACGATCAATGAGATCTCTGAAGCAGTAGGGTATAATAATACCAACTATTTTTCTAAAATGTTTAAAAAATTAAATGGGCTGACGCCAAAAGAGTTTAGGGATATTTATGAAAAGGGGTATGAAGGGATTTGAAACTGTTTTTTATATGACTTATCTTACGAATAATCGAATAAAACCCCTGACGAAATCCGCTTCGTCAGGGGTTTTTGTACTAGGTCAAAGAAAACGGAATCTCTTCTTTTGTGTAAGTTTTTGGATGAGGAACGACCCCTAGTTGATAATGGATAGTTCCACCATTCGTTAGGTCAGCATATTCAAAGTAGAGGGCGGAGTGTTCTTTTTGATCCCGTATGATCTCTTGGATAAATTGTTGCTGCGGCAATGATGGATCTGCGGTGATGAATAGTTTTTCTCCGCTGGAAAGCTTGATCTCCGCTGATTTGACCAAAGGCATTCCAATGACATATTGACCAGAGCCGGGTGTTACAGGATAGAAGCCTAGACTATTGAAAATGTACCAGCCAGCCATACTTCCGTTGTCTTCGTCTCCTGGATAGCCGGTAGGGGACGAAGTGAAGGCTTGGGTCATCAATTGCTTCAGTACTGGTTGGGCCATTTCCGGTTTGCCGATATAGCTGAATAAAAATGGATAATGGAAACTTGGCTGATTGGAAATTGCCATTTGACCATACTCCAAAGCTGCCATCTCACTCATTTCATGGATCTCAAATCCATAGCCTCCTACTTGAAAGACCGGAGCTTGGTTGAATAATTGGATCAGCTTTTTCTCAAAAATATCTGGACCGCCGTATTGGGCGATCAGACCTCCAAAATCTTGATACACCGCGAAACTGCTTTGCCATGCGCTTCCTTCTGCGTAATCAGTACCCCAGCGATAGGGATCAAAGGATTCGCGAAAAGCGCCGTTTCGGTCTTTAGACCGCATCAAGCCTTCATGTTTATCAAAAAGTCGACGATAATTGAGCGCTTGCTGCATGTAGTGTTCTGTAATTTCGGTTTTACCTAAAGTTTTAGCTACTTGTGAGATACAAAAGTCACTATACGCATAGTCTAATGTATGGTTAACGGATTCATGGTAATCATTAGGAAGGTAGCCATATTTTAGATAATCCGTGGTTCCTTGCCGACCGTAATTAGGATTCTCACTTTGGACGGTTGCGCCTTTGATCATCGCTTCAAGAAATTCTGGCAATAGATCAGTTCGGATATCTTTTACGGCAGCGTCTGCGATCACGGCATCGATCAATGTGCCTGGCATCAAACCGCGTTCATCTGGAGAAAGCCATTTTGGCAAGAAGCCGGTCTCCCGATAGCTGTTCAAAAAACCTTCCAGCATTTCTTCGTATTTTTCGGTCGCGATCAATGAAAACAGGGGATAGACTGTTTTGTAGGTGTCCCAAAATCCGTTGTTGGTATATAAAACGCCTGACCGCACCTCTTTATGAAAAGTATCATAGTGGATCGCTTGTTTGTTTTCATTGCGTTCATAAAAGGTTTGCGGAAACAGAAAGACACGATACAGATTATGATAGAAGGTTTTTGTCTGTTCAATATCTTCGTGTTCTACTTTTAGCCGATCGAAATAGCTTTGCCATAGTTGTGTGCTGTTGGCTAAATAATCAACGGCAGTTTGTCCTTGTTCACGCTGCAAATTAAGCATCGCTTGCTCAGAACTGATAAAGGAAGTGCCTAAACGGATCACTTGCTGTTTGATATTGCCAAACGATAAGAGAATGTGTCCATCTTCTCCTTGTTCTTCCAGCGAACCTTGTAAAGGCTGTTCGCAATGTAAGACACCATAAAAAGTAAACTGGTCGTCTTCACTGCCGCTGAAATTGATCACTTGAAAAGCTAGATGATGAGGGTCGACTTGTGTTATTTGATATTTTCCCGGCAAAGTCAGCAACAATCCACTGTTATCTTTTGTATAATCAATGGTCAAAATACCGCCGTACATACTTGGAATCAAAGTCGAAGTGATCTGGTAACGGAGCTGTTTGATAGTCAGATGAGTAGGAGCAAAGCGGCTTTCTTGCGGCCGATAAGAGCTCTGGGCATGAAAAAGCGAAAGCTCCTCGAATGTACCGCTGACCGGTGTAAGCAACAAAGAGCTGAAGTCTCCCATCCATGGACTAGGCTGATGGGTGAGACGATAGCCTTGAAAGACCACATCTTCTGGGTGGAACCACCAGCTGCCTTTTTGGTCAGTGGTTTGCGGCGCGAAATAATTCATCCCAAAAGGAACTCCGGTATAAGGTAAGCAGTTCCCATGAGAAAAATTGTACTGATTGGCTGTTCCATGACGGGTATCGATTTGTTCAATGTTCATTTTCCTTCTCCTTTACTGAATTTCGTTTGATCAGTTGTACAGGTATTTTTTGATCTTCGGGCATTTGACCGGTCTCGATCCAATCGATCAAGCATTCTCCGGCCGTTTGTCCCAGCAGAAGAAAGTCTTGAGCAACAGTAGTCAGCGGTGTATCAATGAGAGCGGCCGCTTGGATATTATCAAAGCCGACAATTGAAAAATCCTCAGGTACGCTTTTTTGTTGCTGTTTGATCAGGCGCATGGCTTCGATCGCTACTAGATCGTTCTCGCAGACAAGGCCTGTGATCTCGTGTTCTTGAAGATACGGCAGCAAGTGATCAATGGTCGCTTCAGGATCATCCAAGAGTGTGTGAAATGTCAATGCTGCCTGGTTGATTGCTTGGATATATCCTAAGTATCGTTGGCGAACGGATTGTGGATGAAGATTTTGACCAAAAATATAAGCGATTCTTTGGTGTCCCTGCTCCGCTAAATAAGCGGTCGCGAGCTGTCCACCGGCTCGGTTGTCTGAAAAGACTGTTGGATAGGGCAGTTCATAGATTTTTTTATCTAGAATGATCACTGGATATTGGACCAGTGAAAGTTCAAAGAGCAGATCCAAATGCTGATCGGTATCAGTAGCATAATAAATCAATCCGTCGAATTCCTTTTGCAGGTCTTCGGCTTTTTTTTGCAAAAGAAAATCAGAGGTCGTCATAAGGACTTCATATCCTTTATTTTGCAAAACGGGGGCGAGGCCTTCCGTAAAATTTCCTACTGAAAGGTCATTGATGAAAGGAAGCAGAAAAAGCAGACGACGCGTAGGTTCCACAGAGGGGGTCGCAGTCGGCTTTTTCTGGACAAAACTGCCTTTTCCGCGTACGCGATAGATCAGTCCAGCTTGTTCCAGTTCGGTCAGTGCACGTTTTGACGTGATACGACTGACACCGTAAGTTTCTGAAAGTTCCTTTTCTGTCGGCAAACGATCACCAGAAGACAGCTCACCGTTAGATATTTTGTGAAGCAGATCATGAAAAATTGTTTTATATAATGGTTGATTCATAGTCAAACCGCCTTTTAATGATATATCATATTCTGATGATACCATATCAAATACAAAAGTAAATGCTTTTTTATTTCTTGGAAGCGTAGACAATCAGAAGGTCAAGAGGTATAATGAGCGGGTAATGATATATCATTTACTGGAGGAAAGAAAATATGGCATATAAAGATATACCAAAATCTGTTGAAAAATTTATGCAATCAATAACTGAAAAATGTGGTGAAGAACACCGAGATTGGGCGGAAAATTTCAATGCGGCCTTTGCTAATATGCTTTTAACTACTGTCAAAAGACAAGAAGATGGAACGACATTCTTACTGACAGGAGACATACCGGCGATGTGGTTGAGAGATTCTACCGCTCAGGTAAGACCATATCTGGTCATCGCTAAAGAAGACGATGAACTAGCGGAGATGATCTCAGGGCTAGTCAAGCGGCAGTTTTTCTATATCAATATCGATCCTTATGCTAACGCTTTTAACGAGACAGCAAATGGTGCGGGACATCAGACAGATCACACCCAAATGAATGACTGGATCTGGGAAAGAAAATACGAGATCGACTCACTTTGCTATCCTATCCAGTTGGCATATCTGCTTTATAAAAATACTGGACGGACGGATCAATTTAATGAATCCTTCGTGTCGGGTGTGAAAAAGATTCTAGATGTTTTTGCCACTGAACAAGACCATGCCAATTCTCCATATACTTTTGTCAGAGATACTGATCGGAAAGAAGATACACTGATCAATGAAGGACGGGGGGCGGAAGTTGCGTCTGTGGGACTGACTTGGTCGGGTTTCCGACCAAGCGACGATGCTTGTGTCTACGGCTATCTGATTCCTTCCAATATGTTCGCTGTAGTCGTTTTAGGCTATCTTGAAGACATCTTTGCGACGATCCTCCCAGAAGAAGCTCTCCTGCAGAAAGCTCATAAATTAAAAGAGGAGATCCAACAAGGCATCGAAGAATATGGTCGAACAACTAATCAAGAAGGTGAAGATATCTATGCTTATGAAGTAGACGGCAAAGGTAACGCTACCTTGATGGATGACAGTAATGTCCCAAATTTGATCGCTGCTCCTTATCTCGGTTATGGACAAATGGATGATCCCCGTTATCTGCGGACTCGCAAGACCCTGCTAAGCAAGGAAAATCCTTATTATTATGAAGGAAAATTCGCCAAAGGTATCGGTTCTTCCCATACGCCAGAAAACTATGTCTGGCCAATCGCTTTAGCGATGGAGGGGATGACGACAGAAGATAAGCAAGAAAAAGAACGGATCCTAAATCAATTAGTCGCTACGGATGCCGGCACCCATTTGATGCATGAGGGATTTGACGTAGATGATCCGAATCAATACACACGGGAATGGTTCTCGTGGGCGAACATGATGTTTTGCGAATTAGTGATGGATTATTTTGATATCCGTGTCGAAAAATAGGAGGAAAACACAATGAAGAAAAAAGTCTACATCATTTCCCACAGTCATTGGGATCGTGAATGGTATATGGCTTATGAACAACACCATATGCGTCTGGTGACTTTGATGGACGATTTATTGGAATTATTCGAAAAAGATCCTGAATTCAATAGCTTTCACTTGGATGGACAAACGATCATCCTAGATGACTATCTGCAAGTCCGTCCGGAAAAACGGGAAGCAGTCCAAAAAGCCATTACCGACGGGAAACTGTGCATCGGTCCATTCTACATTTTGCAGGATGACTTTTTGACCAGTTCAGAATCCAATGTCCGCAACATGCTGGTAGGGATGGCCGAAAGCAAAAAATGGGGGCAGCCGGTCATGTTGGGCTATTTCCCGGATACTTTCGGGAATATGGGACAAACTCCGCAGATGATGCTGCAAGCCAATTTGAAAAGTGCCGCATTCGGTCGCGGTGTGAAACCCATCGGCTTTGACAATGAGGTTTTGCCGGATGACAACTATACTTCTCAATACTCGGAGATGCATTGGCAAGGACCAGACGGCAGTGAGATCTTTGGCTTATTGTTTGCCAACTGGTACAGCAACGGTAACGAATTGCCGACAGAGGAAGAAGAAGCTAAGATCTTTTGGCAGCAAAAGTTAGCGGATGTCGAAAAGTACGGCTCCACCAATCACTATTTGATGATGAATGGTGTGGATCATCAACCGGTCCAAAAAGATGTTACGACAGCAATTCAATTGGCCAACAAATTATTTCCGGAATATGAATTTATTCATTCGAATTTTACCGACTATTTGGAAGCCGTCCAAAATGATCTGCCAGAAGACTTGGGAACAGTCCATGGTGAGCTGACAAGCCAAGAAACCGATGGATGGTACACCTTGGCCAATACCGCATCTGCTCGGGTATATTTGAAACAATGGAATACCAAAGTTTCCCGCCAATTGGAAAATATCGCGGAACCGTTGGCAACGATGGCGTACGATATTACTGGCAACTATCCTCATGACCAATTAACTTACGCATGGAAAACATTGATGCAAAACCATCCTCATGACAGTATCTGCGGCTGTTCGGTAGATGCTGTTCATCGGGAAATGATGCCGCGCTTTGAAAAGGCTGACGAGGTAGGAAAATATATCGCAGAAGAAGCCACACAAGCGCTGGTCCAAGCCATCGACACTAGCAAATTTCCAGAAGAAAGCAAACCATTTGTAGTTTTCAATACCAATGGATCTGCTAAAAGCGGTGTAGCAGAAGTAGAGGTGACCTTGTCTCGTAAACTATTCAAAGAAGGGCAGCCGCACCGATTGTTTGAAGCACTGGAAGCAGAACCTGCCGTGACGTATCATGTAGTGGATGAAAACGGCCAAGAAGTTTCGGCAACAGTCAGTGAAGCCAACGTCCGTTTCAATTATGATTTGCCAAAAGAGGCGTTCCGTGTTCCTTACATGGAAAAATTCGTGACTGTTAAACTTGCGGTGGAACAGATGCCAGGCTTTTCTTGGCAAACATTTGGACTGGTTGAAGGGAAAACTGCAGAAGAAGCTGGCTTTATCCATGAAAACGGCCGCCGTTTGGAAAATCAATGGCTAACAGCCGCTATTGAGAATGACGGTTCTTTGACAGTGACCGATAAAGAAACCGGCAAAACACTAAAAAATCTGCTGGTTTTCGAAGATGTCGGTGATATCGGCAACGAATATATTTTTAAACAACCTAAAGGAGACCGGCCTATTTTATCAACACAGTTTCCTCATCAGATCACTGTTTTAGAAGATAATGGGGTAGAAGGAAAAGTTCTTGTCACACAAACTCTGAATATCCCGGCATCAGCAGATGAGCAGCTGAGTCGCGAACAACAAGCAGTCGTGGAATTTCGTGATCGAAAAGCGCAACGTTCAGCAGAACTGATCCCTTTGACTCTGGAAACGACTATTATCATCAATAATGTCAGCCGTAAGCTGTTTTTTGAAACGTCTGTCAACAACCAAGCAAAAGATCATCGGCTGCGGGCGTTGTTCCCGACAACGATTCATGCGGAAACCCATGAAGCAGACAGTATCTATGAAACGGTCAAACGGTCTAACAAAGTTTCTACCCATTGGGAAAATCCTACCAATCCGCAACATCAACACGCTTTCGTCAATCTGCATCAGGACACTTTTGGCGTGACAATCTCCAACTTTGGGTTGAATGAGTATGAGATTGTGGATGATACTATCGCATTGACCTTATTGCGCTGTGTCGGTGAACTGGGAGACTGGGGCTATTTTCCAACACCAGAAGCCCAGTGCTTGGGAGAACATACTTTCCACTACGGCTTAGAGATCCATGGCGCACCAGAAACACGTTTTGCCACCTACCTTGATGCCCATTTGGATCAAGTACCGTTTATCACAGGTCAGACGACTCATCATGAAGGAATATTGCCTACTAAGCGCCAATATGTAGCGATCGATAGTCCCCGTTTTGCCGTAACGGCATTAAAACGCCGAGAAAGTGATGATAAATTGATCCTGCGAGGGTATAATTTAAGTGATGAGACGGCAGCGTTTTCGATTTCAAAAGGTGAACAAACAAAATCTCAGCTGTTGAATCTGTTAGAAGAACCGATCGGGACCGTCTCAGAAGAACTGCATCCTTATGAGATCCGAACGATCGCTATCGAGGAGGAGAAATAATGTATTTCGGTGGTATTGAAGCTGGAGGAACAAAATTTGTCTGCGCTGTGGCAGATGAAAACCAACAAATAGTTGAAAAGGTCAGCATCCCAACGACGACCCCTGAAGAGACGTTGGCAAAGGTTTTTCAATTTTTTGACGCGTATCCATTAAAAGCAATGGGGATCGGTGCTGGTGTCGTATTAAATGGCGAGATTTTCCAAGGAATCGCGCATCCCGAGATGGGACATATCTATGTCAAACGCCATCCGCAAGACACCTATGAAGGCACCTGCCCTTATCACAAAGACTGCTTGGAAGGCTTAGCGGCGGGACCATCATTAGAAGCTCGTACCGGAATCAAAGGTCAAGAACTGCCGGAAGATCATCCGGTTTGGGACATCCAAGCCTTTTATATCGCGCAGGCTTTAATGAATTACGCGCTGACACTAGCCCCTGAAAAAATCATTTTGGGAGGCGGCGTGATGAATCAAGAGCATCTTTTGCAAAAGATTCGCCAGCAATTCCTCCAACAAATGGCCGGCTATATGGAAACACCGGCTCCAGAAGAATATATCGTTCGCTGGGGACTGCCAAATGAAAGTGGGATCATTGGAAGTTTGTTGTTGGCAGAAGCGGCGGAAAAAGAATGACGCTTTGAAGCCGTAGCCTTTAGAAAATTTATAGAAAAGGATCAAACGATTAATGTTTGATCCTTTTCTGTCTATTCAACGCAAAATAAAAAAGGGAAGGAGCCTTAATCTTCACCCAGCAGCTGAGCGATTCCTTTTTTAAGAGAAGTGATTTTGAAATCTGGAAATGCCTTTTTGAATTTATCAGATATAAAAATATTGTCCACTTCATATCTAGGCAGCAATTCGTCTAATTCCTTAACTTTTTTACTGAAAAACTTGGCAAGCTTAAACTGCCATAAAGGAATGACTTTATATTTTACAGTTCTGTTTAGTAATTTTTCTGAAATAGTAATCATATCTAGATAAGTATGAGGTTCATCACAAGGAAGATGCCAAGTTTGACCATAGGCGCTTGGAGTATTTCCAATTAAAGCCATTGCGCGACTGGCATCAGGAGTCCAGATCAAAGTCCTCAACGTATCTTTACTAACGGGTATGTTAGCAGTGTCGTTAACTTTGATTTTATCTAAAACTAGAGTATTAGTTATGCTTTGAGTTTTATCCGGTCCATAAAATTCTGGCGCACGACAAATAACAGCCTCTAAATGTCCATTTTCTATTTCACTTAAAACTAATTCAGCCGCTTCAGAACGTACGACTGCTTTTCTACCTAAAGGAGAAAATTTAGTATTTTCTTTTTGCGGCGTACTATTTTTGGGATACATATAAGTATTATCAAAAAAAACAAGTTTACTACGAGATTCCTTACAAGCTTCTATGACGTTTTTAGTGATTTTTAAAAAATTTGTTTCCCATAATTCAGAGTTCATTGGTAAACCAACAGTAAAATATACAATATCGCTATTTTCAATCGCTTTTTTTGTTTGATCAAGATCCATTAAATCGGCTGATATTAGCTGGTCGCTAGGGTTGATTTTTTTAGGTTTGCGGCTTACTAACCGAATATCTTTTGTGTAATTGTTGTATAACTCTTTTGCTAATTCATGACCGATCTGTCCATTACTACCTAAGATGGTTTGCATATGTTTAACTCCTCAATATATAATTTTGCAACAGCTCTTACAGAAAAGGGATTTTGCCCTGTGATGATTCGACTATCTTTTAAAGCAAATTCTTTATAAAACCTTTTCTTTTGAAATATCGCATTTCTTTCTTCAGCTGCTTGTTGATTTAAGAATGGTACCACGTTTAATTTTCCAGCTAAAATTTCCTCGGTCTTTGTAAAACCTGTAACTTTTTTTCCGGAAATCAAAAAATTCCCTTGTCTGTCTTTAATATTAAGCAGCCCGGCAATTCCATGGCAAACAGATAAAATATATCCATCATTTTCATAGATGGCTAAAGCAATTTCTTGCAGCTTTTTATTATCAGGGAAATCCCACATAACACCATGTCCACCAGTAAAGTAGATAGCACTATAGTTAGCAGGATTTATTTCTTCTGGTTTTTTCGTATTTATCAAGCCTTCACGGACAAATTTTTTATCTGAATAAATCGCCATAATGGACTTGTCTATATATTTCATACTTCGAGGATCCAGAGGTACAAATCCTCCCAATGGACTTACAAAATCGACTTCAATGCTGTGTTTATGAAGTTCATCAATAAATTCAATGCTCTCGCCAAGCCAAAGTCCGGTCGCTTCGTTTGTGCCAGCATATTTCTGTATATTTGTTTCAACAATCAATACTTTTTTCATGAATTATCCTTCTCATTCATAATACGAATCACTTTGTCCAGAAAGGATTGCAGCTTTTTGATTTCAGTTTGTTCGTGATTAAGGTAGTAAAAATTTTTCTTTCCTTCCTGTCTATAATTTACAATTTTTGCCTCCTTTAAAATTTTTAGATGATGCGAAATTGCTGGTCTAGACAAATTGGTAGTTTCTGCTAATGAGGTAACTTGTAAACCACCACAGTTTTTTTCTTCAAGTAATTGAATAATAATTGCCTGTCTTTTTTCGTCTCCCAAAGCAATTAAAAAATCGCTCAAGTCATGCAGATCTTGTTTTAGAATAGAATAATCATTCAAAGAGATTCCGCCTTTATGGTTTATTAGTTTAAAATATTAAACCATAAATGCGAGGTTTTTGCAATAATGTAAACTTTGTAAGTTAATCTAGGGGAGAGAGGTGCATCGAAGATATCGTTTATCAGTGGTATTACAAATATATTAAAAAAAATATCTATACAGTTAAGAAAGCAAATGAATCAGCATTCTTCTATTTTTGAACTTTTTGTCTATTTTTCTTTTACTCAATAGTTTTATGAGGTTAATATCTCAATTATTTTAAAGCTTCAATGTGATTTCAAATTTATTGCCGGAATTTTTGAAATCATCTTTTTCGCGTCCCAAAAAAGGCTATGGTAGGATGGAATTATCCCCTTTGTTTGCTCTGAAGCTGCAAAAAAATGGGGTATTCTATCGAAAAAGAGGAGGAGTATCATGCTGAAAGATAAAAAGTTTTGGTTTTGTGTGGTTGGTATCGTGGGATTAGGTTTTTTAGTGGGATTGTTGAGCGGGGACTTAGGTGAATACTACGCTTCCTTGCAGAAACCATTTTTTGCGCCGCCGGGTTGGCTTTTTGGTCCCGTTTGGACGGTTCTGTACGCTATGATCGGTATCTGTCTTTATACACTGCTGGAGCTAAAAAACGGCAAAGATAAAAATAATCTGCTGACAATTTTCTGGATTCAGTTAATCTGTAATTTGCTTTGGACTATTTTCTTCTTCAATCTTAAAGCAAACTGGCTGGCAGTGATCGATATCACGTTGTTAGCTGTATTATTGACATGGTTTCTCTATTTATTATGGCACAAGAAAAAAATCAGTTTTTATTTGCTGGTACCGTATTATCTTTGGGTGCTTTTTGCGATGGTGTTGAATTATGGGATTATTGTGGTTAATTAGTCAGTTTTTTTGAAGATCGAATTGTTTTACAAAGAAGCTGGAAAGGCAGAGAAAATTTTGCTTTTCCAGCTTCTTTAGGTATTTAGATTGTTGTAGTATCCCACAATGACAAGGTAAAAAATAACTGAATGTTTTGCTTGTTATTTTTTGTTGGGGAATAGCGAATATTTTCAATCAGACTATAGATTACGACAATTATTAAATAAAAAATTTATTGAAAGCGTTGACAACTATTTAGTTTAACGTTAAACTACTGATGAAGTTGAACGTTAAACTAAAGGGAGGAAAGCTTCATGAAGAAAAGCAAGATGTTAGTGATGTTAGCAACATTTTTGATGGCTGGGGGATTAGCGGCATGTGGAAATGGTAGTCAGGGCGGAAGTGCTGGTGGTACGACAGATACAAAAGAAGATAAGGGAATGGAAGTTCTTGGTGATCAAGTAAAATTTGATCCCAATAAGTTAGTAAACGACGGAAAACCGATTGATATTGAATATTGGACATGGAATGAAGGCGATCCAGCGATTGCAATGGCAAAAGAATATGAAAAAATTTATCCTAATGTCTCTATTAAAGTCGTGAACCATCCTTGGGAAGATTATTGGACTAAGTTACCTTTGGCTTTGAAAGGAAAAAATGGCCCTGCGGTTTTCAATATCCACAATTCTCAACATGATTTATTGATCCCTTATTTACAGCCATATGATATCGATTTAGAAGATTTAAAGGCAGACTTTACGTCGGTAGATCCTCACGTGATCGATGGCAAAGTTTACTATATCGACAGCATGATCAACACGGGTAACATTTACTACAACAAAAAATTATGGGCAGAAGCTGGGTTAACTGATCAGGATATCCCTAAAACATGGGATCAATTCCGGGAAGTTGCTAAAAAACTAACGAAAAAAGATGGCGATAAAATCACACAAGCCGGATTCAACTGGAATGGTGAAACTTACAGTGCAATCTATCAAGGCTTGAATTATCAAAAAGGTGAGTTGCTTTTCAAAGATGATGGCAAAGTCGCAAACTACGATAATGACACTACCAAAGAAAACTTGCAATTTTTACTTGATTTGTATGAAAAAGACCAAGTCGGCTCAAAAGATTTTGGAGCAGACTCTTCCCAAAGTTTTGGCAATGGTCAAACTGCGATGGTTTATAAATGGGGATTCTATTTAAATGAATTGAATACTAATTATCCTGATATCGAATTTGGTGTATTTGCAACACCAACTCCGGATGAATCGGTGCCAATGGCTTATGACCGTTACAATGGTGAAAGCACACCAGGAATCAATAAGAATCAAACAGAAGAACAGCAAGCGGTAGCACAAGATTTTCTAAGATACTGTCTGGCTAATGATGAATATTCAAAAGCGGGCGCGCTGTCTCTTGCTTCTTTCCCAACCAAGAAATCTTTAGCGGATAACGCTGAAATTCTGGATAATCCAATATTGAAGGTAATCGCACCGCGAGTAGATCGCTTGATTTGGCCTGGTCCATTTCCAGCAACAATTGAAACTACAGGTACAAAGACCATGGAAGATGTTTTATTTAACGGAAAAGATTTAGATGGTGCGTTAAAATCCGGTCAGCAACAAATGGAAAAAGATATGCGGGATACGGATTTTGTTTCACTGGAAAATACTTATAAATTTATTGATGAAGCAAATTAATCGGTAATTTCAGGGATGCGGCATGACAAAGTAATCTATCGTTGAGCTTCGACGATAGGAAAGCTCATGTCGCAATCCCTAATAAAAAAGAGGGGTGATTCACTATGGAAACAATAAAACCTAAACGCTCTTTTATCAATTTGAAGAATATCGCGGTCTTGTTATTAGTTGTGTATTTTGCTATTTTTTTGGTTTATCCCATCTATAAAGCATTTGCGGGGAGCTTACATGACTGGAATCCTCTGATTGATAAATATAACTTCGTAGGATTGGAAAATTTTAAAGAGGTGCTGACAAGCGGACTTTTTTGGAAGTCAATGGGAAATACAATGGTGTTTGCTTTTTTCGCAGTAGTTTTTCGGATCGTTTTTGGTTTAGGCTTGGCACTGCTTTTATCTTCAAGGTTAACAAAAGTCAAAACCCTTTTTCAAGGATTGTTTTATATGCCGACCATTACACCATTAGTGGCAGTTTCCTTTGTTTGGATGTGGATGTTCGATCCACAATTTGGTCTGATAAATAAAGTATTCAATTTGGATATCAACTGGCTGAAGGATTCTCAATGGGCATTACCGGCAATCATTATCATGACAATTTGGAAAGATTTCGGTTATGCAACGGTTTTATTTTTAGGTGGTTTAATGGGCCTTCCAGAAGATGTTTTTGAAGCTTCTAAAATCGACGGGGCTACCAGCTGGCAGACTTTTTGGCGGATTACGTTACCGCTTTTGAAACCGACAACGCTTTTTGTTGTTATTACATCGCTGATCACTTATTTGCAAGCATATATCCAGATCTTAATCATGACAAATGGAGGCCCCGGAACATCTACATATGTTATTTCGTATTTGATTTTTGATGAGGCCTTTGTAAAATACAATTTTGGGACAGCTTCAGCGATGGCGATTATTTTGTTTGTTATTATCGGGATTTTAACGATCATCATGTTTAAAGTCACAGGTGAAAGGAATGAAGCATAATGGAAAAAGTGAAATCTCTGGTGTTGAATATATTTTTATTAGTATTGGCATTGATCACGATCATTCCTTTTATCTGGATGCTGCTTTCCGCTTTTGCGCCTAACAGTGAGATCGTAAAAATAGGCGGAGGATTATTTCCTACACCTTCGACTTTGGCAAACTTTACCGGGGTTCAGGAAAAATTCGATTTTATGAGGATGTTCTTTAACAGCTTGTTCGTTGCTGTTTTAACGACTGCAATCATTATTTACACTAGTGCTTTGATGGGGTTCGTTTTTTCAAAATTTCATTTTAAAGGGAAGAATCTTTTATTTGGTGTTGTCTTGAGTACGATGATGCTGCCATGGGCAGTGACGATCATTCCTAAATACGAAATGATGGTGGACTTTGGTTGGTTGAATACCTATAAATCACTGATTATACCCTCGATGGTCAGTGGATTCGGAATATTTATGTTTCGACAGTCTATCTCACAAATTTCTGATGAATTATTAGAAGCGGCACGAGTGGACGGAGCCTCCGATTTTTATATCTTTCATCGAATCATCTTGCCGATGTCCAGAAATGCTATCTCCAGTTTGGCGATTTTTCAATTTCTTTGGAGTTGGGAAGACTTCTTGTGGCCATATTTGATGATTGATGATCAATCGAAACAACTGCTTTCTGTAGGGTTGCGTTTGTTTAATGGACAGTATGGAACAGATTATGGTGGTCTTTTTGCTGCCACATCTATCTCCATCATTCCTGTTATCGTGATCTATATTGCTTTCCAAAAACGGTTCATTGCCGGTGTGGCTAGCGGTTCGATTAAGTAATTGAACATTTTGGATAATCAGCTATAATTACTTTAGCACCACCTGAAAGGACGATGAGAATGAAAATTACGATAAAAAAAATTGCTGAAGAAGCAGGCGTTAGTGTAACTACCGTTTCTAACGTTATCAATAACAAAGCTCATCGCGTTTCAGATGATAAACGTGAACTTATCGAATCGATTATCAAAAAATATAATTATTCACCAAATATGAATGCACGTGCTTTGGTTCAATCATCCTCTCGCTTGATTGGTCTGTTGTATTTCTCACAAACTCCTCGATTGGATTTTACTGATCCTTTTGTTGCCGAAGTATTAGAAGGAATCGAGCGGATCACAAAGCCTAATGGATTTTTTACGCTGGTCCATAAAGTAACTTCACAAAAGGATATTGAAATGATTCAAAAAAACTGGCGTTTTGACGGCTTTATTGCTGTCGGCTTCAGCCAGCCGCTTTTTGAAGAGGTCAATAAAAGTATCCATGTCCCTATTATTTTTGTTGATACTCATTTGGATGAAAAAATATATTCCCGACTTGAAGTATATCCTAACCGCTATTTTCTAAATACTGATGACTATCATGCTGCGCTAATGGCCACAGAGTATCTGATCGCAAACGGACATAAAGATATTGCTTTTCTTTCTTATGGCTTTGATATTCATCAAACTAGTGTTGTACAACAACGCTATCTCGGCTATCTGGATGCGCTGAAGAAAGCAAAATTATCTGTCAAAAATGATTTGGCGTATACCCACAATGACTTTGAAGATATGTTGACAGATAAAGACCATTATTCTGCTGTGCTGGTTACCGCTGACTATCTGGCGATCCGTTTCCTATATTTTTTAAAAAAGCATCAAGCTTATTCCGCAGAAAAGCTGTCGCTGATTGGTTTTGATGATATAAAATATGCAGAGTTCACGGATCCGCCATTAACGACAGTGAAGCTGGATCAACTACGAAAGGGTATGATGGCGATGCAGATGTTAGTTGATATCATTGATCATAAGAAAGAAGTAGCACAGTTGACGAATCTATCCGGGGAATTAAAGATTCGAGAAACTGTAAAAAAAATCAAATAATGATTCGTCTAATGTGTATCTGCTTAGAAAACCAACAAAACAGCCAGGAAACATTATGACAATCGTTTATTAAAATTACGATCCCTGCTTCATAATTGAATGCTAGGGATTTATTTAAAAGAATTTAGTTTAACGTTAAACCACAAAACTTGCGAGTTCTCTTCTGTTGTGATAACCAAGAGTGTCGTGTTGAAATAAAGATATCAGGATGAGGTGTTTTAAATGGTTCAAACAATTGTTCAAGGAGAAAAATATCGCTTTTCGCTATTAACAGAAAAGCTTTTACGACTAGAATATTCTGAAAAAGGCATTTTTACGGATAGCCAGACTCAAGTCGTTATAAATAGAGATTTTGAAGAGGTCCCCTATCAGCTTGTTGAAAGAGAAGATATGATCGAGATCATCACCACCAGCTATCATCTTCATTATCATAAGAATCAGGAATTTAATAATAAAAGTTTGACGATCGATTTTTCTTACAACTTTACTGAGTACCATAATCAGTGGCGCTTTGGGGAAGAAGCAGAAAATTTAAAGGGAACAATTAGGACAGTGGATGAAATTGACGGTGCTGTTCCGTTAGAGGATGGGATTCTTAGTCGAAATGGATTTAGCATTTTGGATGACTCGGCATCCTTATTAGTAGATAAAAACGGTGATCCTCATCCAAGGAGTGATTCGGGAAAAGATGTCTATGTATTCGCCTATGGGCATGATTACCAAGAAGCGCTGAAGGACTATTTTCATTTGACGGGTCATCCCCCAAAGTTGCCTAGATATGCATTGGGGAATTGGTGGAGCAGGTATTGGAAATATACTGAATCGGAATATCGGGAATTGATCACGCGTTTTGAAAAAAAAGAGATTCCACTTTCTGTGGCAGTACTGGATATGGACTGGCATCTGACTGATATTCCGGAAAAATATGGCAGTGGTTGGACAGGGTATACATGGAATCGTGAGCTTTTTCCAGATCCAGAAGAATTTTTGAATTGGCTTCATCAACGGGGATTGGCTGTAACTTTAAATGTACATCCAGCTGATGGAATCAGAGGGTTTGAAGAACAATATCCAATTGTCGCTGAAAGACTGAATTTGGCTTCGGAGATTCAAGAGCCGGCAAAGTTCGATTTCAATAATCCGGAATTCAGAAAGGTTTATTTTGAAGAAATCAACCACCCATTGGAAAAAATTGGAGTCGATTTTTGGTGGCTGGATTGGCAGCAAGGAGAACAGAGCAGTATTCCTGGTCTTGATCCATTGTGGACATTGAATCACTATCATATTTTAGATATGAAGAAACAGGGGAAAGATCCAGTGATTTTGTCCCGTTTCGCTGGACCAGGAAGTCATCGTTATCCTATTGGATTTTCTGGCGATTCAATCGTGACCTGGCGCTCATTGGCCTTTCAGCCTTATATGACTGCGACCGCAAGTAATATCGGCTATACTTGGTGGAGCCATGATATAGGGGGACACATGCACGGTTACAAAGACGAAGAGCTGGCATTGCGTTGGGTCCAATTTGGGGTGTTCAGTCCGATCAATCGGCTTCACAGTTCCAGCAGTCCTTTCTTCAGTAAAGAACCGTGGATTTATGGAATGGATATCGAGAAGAACATGATTCGATTTTTACAGCTGCGTCATGAGTTAATCCCATATCTTTATACCATGAATGTTTTAACTGCTGAAAAGGGATTGCCTCTTGTTCGTCCGCTTTACTACGATCATCCTGAAGAAGACAACGCGTATACTTACAAAGACGAATATTTTTTTGGATCAGAGTTATTAGTCAGCCCTATTATAAAACCTGAAAATAAAAAACTTCATTTATCAGAAAATCGCCTGTATCTTCCTGAAGGGGATTGGTATGATCTTTTTACAAATTTGCGCTATTCCGGAAATGTTGAATTGTCTGTTTATCGCTCCTTAGATTCGATCCCTGTTTTTGTAAAGGCGGGTGGAATCATTCCTTTTGACGGAGATCTCAAAAAAACTAACAGTGAAGAGTTGCCACTACGTTTACAGTGGAAGATTTTTCCCGGAAAAAGCAATCACTTTGAGCTGATTGAAGAAAAAGATGGAAACCGAGCAGTTACAACGATACGCTTGGATTATGAACAAAAAGTCGTTACAATTATGGTAGAAGATCCAAATCAGGTTCTGCCTTCTGAAAGAGAACATTTATTGACTTTTTGCGGAACTGAGATGTTTGAACCAAAAGGTGATTTGGGACAGACTTTACCTTTTGATTTAAAGTTATCTGAAAGAAGTTTCTTGATCGACGCAGCTTTTTCTAATGCTATAACAATTAACGTAGAAGGGTTTCAGCCAGTTCAAACACAGGTTATTCGCGATAAATTTTTTGATCTCCTAAATAAGGCAGAAATTCCATTTTCCGAAAAGGAACGGATCTGGTGCTATTTCAAAGAAACTACTGACGGCTTCAAGCTGACAGCTTTCTTACAGCAGATTGAAAACGAAGATCTGCGAAATGCTTTGTATGAATTAATTTATATCCAAAGAAGTTAGAATTATACTAGCAGAAAAGAGAATCTCCCAGTATCCTAAAAGTAGGATCGAGATTCTCTTTTCCGATATATTGACTTAGGTTCACACATAAACTGATCTCACATCAAAAGGAGAATATGCATGAAGATTTCTTTAAATGATTACACAAAAGAAGAACTGGAAAAAGCGGAAAGTATCTTATTCAATGGAAACGGATTTATTGGGGTGCGAGGGAACTTGGAAGAGGCCTATTATGATTTTTTCGCTACCAATCGTGAGACGTATCTGAATGGTTTTTATGAAACGAAAACCATTTCTTATCCGGAAAAAATGGCGGGTTTTACCCCGACAGGAGAAACGATGATCAGCGTAGTAGACGGACAGACGACCTTGATCAAAATCGGTGAGGAAGCTTTTCGGATCGATCAAGGAATGGTAGAAGAGTCCGAACGTTATGTCGATCTGGAAAAGGGGATGACAGTCCGTAAATTGGTGTGGAAGTCTCCTAAAGGACGAGTGACTAAAATCGCGATTTATCGGCTTGCTTCATTTACCTATAAAAATCTTTTTGCCATGAAAATCGATTTTGAACGAATCAATCATCAGGAGCCAATTGAATTAGAGACTCATTTTAATTTCCAACCAGTCAAAACCATCGATAAAAATGATCCCCGAATGAGCCACGAAATCCACTCATTGGAGGTGACCGAGGATCCAACAAAAAAGAACGCTTGTTGGTTTGAAACGAAAAACTCTCATTTGAAAGCCCAACTGCAGTGGAAAATAAAAGGCGGACATCTTGCTACGCGATGGCTAGAGGAGCGGATCGTTGTACAGACCGCTTTGGAAAATACCAGCTATGAAAAAATCCTTAGTTATGGATTCTATGAAAACGACCAACAAGGTCTTGATCTGGATTTTGATGCATTAGCGACATTGCAGGAAGAATATTTGAAAGAATTTTGGCAAACCGCAGCTATCAGGATAAAAAGTGAGCTTCCTTTAGAGGAAAGCGTGAATTACAGCACCTATGCATTATTGCAATCTGTCGGGACAGATGGACAGACCAGTGTCGCCGCCAAAGGACTCAGCGGCAGCGGTTATGAGGGTCATTATTTTTGGGATGCAGAGATGTATGTATTCCCAGTGTTTCTCCATTTGAATCCAGAGATTGCTAAGCAGATGTTGCAGTTTCGTATCAACACATTAGCGAAAGCCCAAGAAAATCGGCGGTTATTCGGATATCGATCAGGAGCGCTCTATCCTTGGCGAACGATCTCTGGTTCTGAATCTTCAGCTTTCTTTGAAGCCGGATCCGCCCAGCATCATATCAATTCGGATATCGCTTATGCCTTTATCAGTTATTATCGGCAGACAAATGACATGGATTTTATGATCCAAGGCGGTTTTTCCGTGCTGTTAGAGACTGCGCGGGTTTTCAATGAGATCGGCTATTATCGAGACGGCAGCTACCATATTGATAAGGTGACAGGTCCTGATGAATATTCGGTACTGGTGAATGATAATTTCTATACTAATCGAATGGTTCAGCATCATTTTGAGTGGGTGGATCGTTTAGCACAACAAATAAAAACGGAATATCCTAATAAATGGAAAGAGATCCAAGAAAAGTGGCAGGTCACGGACGAAGAACTGAATCAGATGAGAGAAAAAGCAATACACATGGCTAAGCCGATGAATGAAGAACTAGGAATCATTGCACAGGATCGCGATTTCCTAAACAAAGCTTTTTGGCCGTTGACAAAAGAAGAAACCCACTATCCACTCTTGATGCATTATCATCCGTTAATGATCTATCGCTATCAGGTAGCGAAGCAAGCCGATGCGGTATTGGCACTCATGTTGTTTCCGGAAGATTTCACCGAAAAAGTAGCAACTGATACAGTAGCATATTATGATCGCATCACGACTCATGATTCCACACTTTCCTATTCGGCATTCGCAACGGTCTATAGTCGTTTGGGCAATGTAGAAAAGGGATATCAATATTTTCTGGAAAACGCCCGAGTCGATTTGGATAATACCCATGGAAACACGAAGGACGGTATCCATACGGCATCAATGGGTGGAACATTCCTAACGATCATTGAAGGATTTTGCCATTTGTTTTTTGATGAAAATGGACCGAAAGTCGAACCCCATTTACCTAAAGAAATAGAAGAAATCAGCTTCAACACCATTTATAGAGGAGAAACATATACCATCTCTGTAATGCAAAATGATCACACCATCAAGAAAATGGATATACAGTAAAAACAACCCCGCTACCTTATTTATCAGCGTAAGGTAGCGGGGTGTTGCAAGTTAAAAATTAGGTTAAGTCAGCTTATGCTGATACCATTTCGATCCTCTGAAGCGCAGGAAGAAGATCAATCCCCGCACGCCCCATTCCACGGTCATAACGAAATAGATACCAGTTAACCCGTATCCCAAGACGACACCTACGAGATATCCCATCCCGATCCGGAAAATCCACATAGAAAGCAGGGAAGCAAGAGTAGTGAAGTTAGCATCTCCTGCCGCCCGTAATGCGGAAGGAAGATTAGGTGACTCAAAATCCAGATCTGCCTAGTCTATTTTCAAGGACGAATCCTCTAGTTTTTCATCAAAAACCAACCGATAGTCATCTTGGAATATCCAATGTCTTTTGCTGAGCTGTCACAAGAGGTCAGAAAGGTCCAAAATGTGATAAACTAAAGTTAGTAAAGGAGATGAAGAAATGTATACTGCAAATCCACAAAGATACAACAAGATGAGTTACAACCGAAGCGGAAGATCCGGCCTGATTCTTCCACCGATCTCATTAGGTTTGTGGCGCGGACATGCCTTATCCACCTATGAACGGACAAGAGAATTAGTTCTTCATGCTTTTGATGAAGGAATCATCCATTTTGATCTGGCTAACAACTACGGTTTAACACCAGGGGATGCTGAAAAAGTATTTGGCAAAATCATGACAGAAGATCTCGCTGATTATCGGGATGAATTGGTGATCTCAACTAAAGCTGGTTTTCACATGGGACCGGGACCTTACGGCGAATGGAGTTCAAAAAAGTATATTGCTTCCAGTTTGGATCACAGCTTACAACGAATGAAATTGGATTACGTAGATATTTTTTATACCCATCGACCAGATCCCAATACGCCTTTTGAAGAGACTGCTGAAGCTCTTGATTTGATCGTAAGACAAGGGAAAGCCTATTATATCGGTATTTCTAATTATAATGTGGAAGAAACAGCCGAGATGGTTCGTTTATTCAAAGAGCGAAGAACACCTTTTGTGATCCATCAAATGTCTTACAATATGATGAACCGCGAAGCCAGAGATAGCGGTCTGTTAGGGTTTTTGAATGACAATGGGATTGGCGGAATCGCTTATGGTCCGTTAGCAGAAGGGCTTCTGACAGATAAAATGAGTGAGAAAATTGCAGAAGATCTGCCGATCCATCGTACCAACAAGCATATTTTAGAAGGCGCCGGTCGAGAAAAGACTCAGAAACAATTACAAGAGCTGGCGAAAATCGCTAGTCAACGGAACCAGACTTTATCACAGTTGGCGCTAGCCTGGTTGTTGGACCAAGAAGAAATCACTTCAGTAGTAGTTGGAGCCACACAAATCCACCATCTGGATGACAATCTGAGTACGCTGAAAAATAGCCACCTATCAAAAGAAGAAAAACGGCAGATCCAAAATATTCTAGAAAAATAAAGCAGTAGCTATTAAGTAATAGAAAAATCCAAATAAGAAAAGAGTTCTTCCAGCCTGTTTGCACATCTTCATTGTTGACGTTCAAACCGGTAATCACGAAACTCGATTCTTATTCGGATTTTTTTTATTATTTACTTTCTACTTCAAATAGCCAAAATCTGTCAAGTCTTTATAGCTGTAGCTAGAATCAATCTGTCCCTTTTCCTTCGTCCAAGCAATGATATTTTCAAATTGATCTTTTGGTACTGCTTGTGCATGAGGGTATTTTTCTTTTTGACTATCCAGATACGTGCTCATAGCTTCTGGAAATTGATAATCAGCAAGTATATCCGCATATTCGGAAGCTTTATGTTCATTCATAAAGTCGATTGCTTGGTTATAAGCGGTATAAAAGGCCTGTACGTCTTGAGGGCGTTTATCCAAGACTTTATCCATGAATTGGATCGTTCCGCCTTTGATGCCAGCTTCTTTAGAGCTGCCTAAGATCACTGCCCCTTGTGAAGCCAGCATGCTTGCTTGCGGTTCGGTATAAACAGCGCCATCTACTTGATCATTCAGCAGTGCTTCAGAACGGGCTGAAAAAGAAGGAATGTCGACGATTTTGTAAGTAAAATCATCTTTTTTCGCAAATTGATCCATGATGTATTCAAGAATGAAATTTGGGACAAGCGTTACCTTTTTGCCATCGAAATCTTTCATCTCTTTGAATCCAGAATTGGGGGAAGCTAAGATCTTGAAATCTTCTAAAATATCTGAAGTGATCGTCATATCGATGCCGTTTTGTTTAAAAGTAGCTTCGGTCATTACATCGCTGATAGTCGCATCCAGCTCTTTTGCTTGGATCGCGACATTCCGATCATTAGGAGATGTAAATGCTTTGATCTCAACGTTCAAACCAAGATCTTTGAAAAATCCTTCTTCTTTTGCAAGGATGATGGGAATCGCAGACTCAGCAGGCAGAACGCCGATTTTCAGTGTTTGATCTGTTACCTTTTGGGTTTCAGCTGTCGAAGTGTCGGTAGCTGAAGTTGATTGGCTTGTTTGTCCGCAAGCAGAGAATAGTGTCATTGAAAGGGCGAACAAACCTAAAGCGGCAAATTTTTTCATTGAGAAAACTCCTTATTTCTGATGGTTTTTTTGAAGATTTCAAGCGGCATCGAAAACGGGATGACGTCACGATGCAGTTCCAATGGCGAAGTTGTAACAGTATTGACCCCAGGTTTCGTCGTAAAGGACAATACAAAGCCTAAATCAGCTAATGTCGTCACAGTTTTTTGATCATACAAGCCGAACGGATACGCGAAGACATCTTTTTCAGCAACGTACTGGTCGCATTCCAGCAAATCTTTTTTGAAGGCTTCAGCAGTCGACCACATGGATTTGGACTCAACTGTTCCGCGACGTTCGTGGAAGTGAGCGGTATGATTGGCGTAGGTAAAGACATCAGTCATTTCTGCGAGCTCCTCAAAGCTGAGAGTCTGTGATTTTTCTTGGTTGTAGGGGCTGGCTTCAGAAAACAGCCAACCGCTGACGACAAAAGCGACAGCTTGAAAACCTGCTTCTTTTAAAATCGGGTAGGCGTATTTTTTCATCGATTGATAGCAGTCATCAAAAGTAATCAAAATCGCTTTTTCAGGCAATGGTTTTTGTTCTGTGTAAAAAGCTTTGACCTCTGCCAAACTCAATGTGTGATAATTTTCCGCTTTTAAAAACGCTATTTGTTGTTTAAAATGAGAAAGACTATTGAAAAGTGGAAGAGGCAGCGCGTCTTGATACCCATCCGCTACTTGGATAGGTCGGACCTGTTCGCTGAGTTCTTCCTGAGGGCGTATTTCGTGGAATACAAGTGTTCGAAACATTTGGTTCACCTTTACTTTCTATTCATAATCACAAGGAACAGTATAGCATATACTGTGAAAAATAATACAATCGTTTTTGAAAGAAGGAAGACTTGTTGGCGATTCAATTTGATGATGTCAGTTTTAGTTATGATAAGCAAAAAATAGTCGAAAAAATCACATTTGACTTTGAAAAAGAGCATACGTATGTTTTGTTAGGAGAATCAGGAGTCGGGAAAAGTACTTTATTGTCATTGATAAAAGGGCTTCTGCAACCTGATAAGGGAAAAATCAAATTCAATGAAACTTCTCCAGAAAAAGTCGAGATCGTTTTTCAAGATTTGCGGCTGTTTCCCTGGCAAACGGTCAAACAGGCCGTCGAAATGCCATTGAAAATCAGCAAGATGGCAAAAGCTGAGCGGAATCAGCGGGTCGATTTTTTATTGGAGGAGTTGAAGATCCAAACTATCAGGGATCATTATCCGTCTCAACTGAGCGGTGGGCAAAAACAGCGGACAGCAATGGCAAGAGGATTGGTGACCGATCCGGATTTTCTCTTACTGGATGAGCCGACCTCTTCATTGGATCAGAAAACGAAAGAAAAAACACAGGAATTTATCTTGCTTGAACAAAAAAAGCGTAAAAGCGGTTTGATCGTTGTAACTCACGATACGGAAGAAGCAGCCTATTTAGGAGAGACTATTATTATTTTGCGGGACAGAAGCTTTCAAGTCTTTCAAAATCCGATTTTTCATTTGGAAAATCGGCGCAATGCTCTTGGCTTTTATGAATTCAGCATTCATTTAAGAAAAATATTGGAAGGGGCAGAACAATGAGAAAAAAAGGATATTCGTTTCTGCTGGGACTTCTTTCGTTCATTCTTCTTTGGTGGGTGTTAAGTATCCTTACTGCCAACCGATCATTACCGGACCCTTTTCGAACTTTCCAACGTATGTGGGAGTTGCGGAATGTGATTTTTTTGCATACCGGCGCGAGTATCCTCAGAGTATTGGTCTCATTATTTTTAGCAATTATCGTTGGGGTTCCGCTGGGCATCTTATTAGGCAGGTCTCAAAAAATCAATCGTTTGTTGGGTCCGTTGCTTTATTTTTTGTATCCATTGCCAAAAGTCGCTTTTTTACCGATTTTTATGCTCTTTTTCGGTTTGGGCAATCTATCAAAGATTTTACTGATCTTTGCAGTGATCTCGATACAAGTCATCGTATCGATCCGTGATAGTGTGAAAGAGATCTCTGAGGAGTATTTTCAAGTGATGAGAAATTATACGACAAAAACCAGTGATGTTCTTTTATTTTTGATCGGACCGGCTATCCTGCCGAGTTTGTTAGCAAGTTTGCGAGTAAGTGTCGGAATCGCACTGGCATCATTGTTTTTTGCGGAGAATTATAATACTACTTATGGTCTAGGCTATCTGGTTTTGAGTGCCTGGTCGAAAATGGACTATGAACAAATGCTTGCGGGGATCACGATGATCGCTTTAGTCGGTTTTTTATTTTTCAGTGTCCTTGATGGTTTGGAAGAGAGGATTTGCCGTTATCGTTGAAATCAATGGTGAGAAAGAGAACGTTTCGACGTTCTTTTTTTTACTCAAAATAGTTTCAATCAAAAATAAAAGGAGTGAGAAAATGCGCAAACTAATTACAATAGGAGATCTTGTGAGGATAAAGCTCCATGAAGAATGCTTTTCTTGAACACTACTTTTAAAAATATAGATTAATACAGATTTAAAACAGTGTATCTTATAGTAAAAACGGAATTTAATAGAGAATATAGCTGTTTTTTAGTTGACATTTTTCTGAAAAATATTACAGTAATGTAAGCAGTATTATTTTCGCTTTTAAGAGATTCTTATTGGTCCTTTGAGGGGATGGACTGCTGCAGAATAAAAAAATAAGCTAAAAGAAATTAGTAAGGTATCAAGGAGACTATAAATGATCGAGCTGAAAGGTATCGCAAAAAAGTACAACCAGCAGTTTGTATTAGCTCCGCTGGATTTAACGATTGCGTCTCATGAGATTTTTGGGATCGTTGGGGAAAGCGGTGCAGGCAAATCTACACTATTAAAAATAATGAGCTTATTGGAAGCCCCTTCTGAAGGCTCACTATTTTTAGATGGCAAAGAGGTATCAAAACTGAATCAAAAAGCGATCCGCCAATTGAAGCAATCAATCGGCATGATCTTTCAACAATACCATCTGCTCTATAATCGTACGGTCGCTGAGAACGTTGCTCTGCCACTGAAATTACTGGGACACAAAGACCCGCAGAAAGTCAGAGAATTGCTGCATTTTGTAGGGTTGGAAGAAAAGGCAGATAATTATCCGCGGCAGTTGAGCGGAGGACAAAAGCAGCGAGTGGCAATCGCACGGGCTTTGGTGAATGATCCGAAAATCATTTTGTGTGATGAACCAACTTCTGCGCTAGATGAAAAAAGCACCGCCGACATTTTGGAGCTCTTAAAAAGGATCCATCATGAATTTCAGCCTACCATCATTTTTGTCAGCCATGAATTAGCTGCGGTCAAGGCATTGTGTCAGCGGGCGGCGATTTTAGAGGCGGGGCAATTAAAGGGGATCACTTCTGTTAATAATCTTTCGCTCCAAAGCACTGCTAGTTATGAAGAACGTGTGATTGCGAGGTTGCAGGAATGAATTATTGGGAAAGACTCAACGAATTTCGTCCGGAAATGATTCAAGCCATTGGAGATACGCTGATTATGATGGGGATCGCAATGGCAGCGTCATTGATCATTGGGTTGCCTATTGGAACATATATTTTTCTTTCACGAAAAAAAGGAGTGGCTCCTAATAAGGGCCTGTACTGGGTATTGAATCTTTATGTTGATATCGTGCGCTCCTTTCCGTTTTTGTTGTTTGTCGTCGCTTTGATCCCATTGACTAGATTTGTGATGGGCACGGCTTTTGGTACTTATGCAGCCGCCTTTCCGCTGAGTTTTGTGGGAGCGGCGATCTATGCCCGTTTGGTGGAGCAGGTCTTACTGGATGTACCGGCGGAGATTTTGGAATTAGCGGCTTCTTTAGGAGCTACTCGTCGCCAACTGCTGTTGGAGTTTTTGTTTGTAGAAGCTCGCAGCGGATTGGTTTTGAGCTTTACCTCAGCATCCATCAGTCTGGTTTCTTATTCTACGGTTATGGGGATCGTGGGCGGCGGCGGAATCGGGGATTTCGCGATTCGCTATGGTTATCAAAGTTATGAATACGACATTATGTACACAACGATCGTTATCATGATCCTTTTTGTTTTCGGTATCCAGATTTTAGGGACGATGATCGCAAGAAAGATCGATCAAAGAAAATAATTCCTCTCTATTTGTTTGTTGGAATGATGCAGACAATGAGGATTTATAAAAAATTAAAGGAGTAAAATAGATGAAAAAAATCACAGTAGGGATCGCAGTTTTAGGAGCAGCGCTTTTATTAGCGGCTTGTGGGAACAGCAGTGACAAAAGTAGTGAAGATAAAGTGATCAAAGTGGCCAGTCAAACTACCCCAATGACCGACGTGGTGAAAAAAGCCGCAGAGGTTGCTAAAAAAGACGGTTGGGATATTCAACTCGTTCAAGTCAATGACAATATCCAATACAATGAATTATTGAAAAATAAAGAAGTAGATGCCAATTTTGCTCAACATGAACCATTCATGGAAAAATTCAATGAAGAAAAAGATGCCAATCTTGTAGCAATCCAAAAAATCTATGACGCAAAAGTCGGATTTTATGCTAAAAACTATCAAGATATCGCTGATTTGCCAGATGGAGCAACGATTGCTTTGCCAAATGATGTTTCCAATGAAGGCCGAGCATTGGCCATTTTAGCAGACGCTGGTTTGATCAAATTAAAAAATGATGTCGGCTTCAACGGGACCCTGAAAGATATTGTGGAAAATCCTCATAACTTCAAGTGGTTGTCAGTGGATCTTTTAAATCTGGCAGAAGCCTATAATGAAAAAAATGTAGCGATGGTCTATGACTATCCAACCTACATCGCAAAAATCGGTTTGAAACCTAAAGATGCGATTTTATTGGAAAAGAAAATCGACAGTCGCTTTGCGATCTCTTTGGTAGCACGGGAAGATAATAAAGATTCTGCCAAGATCAAAGAATTGAAAAAAGCTATGACTAGTCCGGAAGTTCATGAGTTTTTGGAAAAAGAACATCAAGATACTCTGATTCCTTCCTTCGACTAAAAGTTATAGGCTTTTTGACAAAGAGATCAATCAGTTCCTTACGAACATCGAAGTCAGTTTTTTAACTGCTTCGATGTTTTTTTATATGGAGTCTTATTTTGGTAGCAACAATATCTGAAAAATCATCCATATTCTGAGTATGCAGCTTAGAGATTTCGATCAATTATATTTCTTGTATAAGAAAACGATAACAAGTTGATGTATAATTGGGTTCTAGTTGGATAAACGAATAGGAGAATCAAACATGAAAAAAGATACATTCTTAGAATTGATTGCTGGTGGGCTGATTGTTTCTTGTCAAGCTCTTCCAGGAGAGCCTTTGTATACAGAAACAGGAGGAATCATGCCGCTATTTGCAAAAGCAGCAGCCGAAGCAGGTGCGGTGGGGATCCGCGCTAATTCAGTCCGTGATATTTTACAGATAAAAGAGCAAATAGATCTGCCAATCATTGGAATCATCAAACAGGAGTATCCTCCGGCGAAACCTTTTATCACGGTTACTATGAAGGAAGTCGATGCATTAGTTTCAACCGGCGTAGAAGTGATTGCTTTGGATTGTACGTTACGAGCGCGTCCAGATGGGCAAAGTATCAATGATTTCATTTGCCAAATAAAAGAAAAGTATCCTAATCAATTACTGATGGCAGATATTTCTACATTTGAAGAAGGGCGCAATGCTTTTGAAGCAGGGGTTGATTTTGTGGGAACGACATTGAGCGGCTATACAGAAAAAAGTCCAATAAGCGAGGAACCAGATTTCGTTTTGATTTCTTCATTAGTAAAAGCGGGTATTCCAACAATCGCAGAAGGGCGAATCCATCATCCAGAGCAGGCCGCAAGAATCAAGCAGATGGGGGTTGCCGGCATTGTCGTCGGCGGAGCGATTACTCGTCCTAAAGAAATTGCAGAGCGGTTCGTTCAAGCTCTTAATACGACGGATAAATAATGTATAGAATTTTGACAGATATAAAATTTTGTTGTAGATTTCATGCGATTTGGAGGTGAACGGAGTGAAGGTGATTGCTGCAATTGATTCTTTCAAAGGCAGTGCCGCTTCGAAGGAATTGAATCAAGCTGTTTTGGATGCATTGCCAGATACGATCTGGACAGAAAAAATCAATCTGCCGATTGCTGACGGTGGCGAAGGATCAATCGATGCGTTAAAACATGGGCTAAACGGTGAAGTAATATCTTGTACAAGTGTCGATCCGTTGGGGAGAGGGATCAATGTCCAGTATTTGATAAGTAATGTCGCTGGTAAAAGAATGGCTTTCATCGAGTCAGCTTCAGTTATCGGTATACATTTTGTTACGCCTTCTGATGAAACTGTTCGGCAAGGTTCCTCTTACGGATTAGGTTTGTTGATCAAAGACGCGATAGCAAAAGGTGTCCAAGCGGTTTATTTATCATTAGGCGGCAGCGGAACTTCCGATGGCGGATTAGGTTTGTTGCAGAGTTTAGGAAGCAAGATCCAGACTCCAGAAAATGGCAATCCATTGCTGTCGGTTTCTGATTTTGATCTAGGACCTGCACGTCAAGCGGTTAGAAACGTTTCATTGATCGCACTAGCGGATGTAACCAATCCTTATACAGGGAAAAACGGCTTTGCCGAGATTTTTGGTCCGCAAAAAGGCGCTTCAAATACAACGATCGAGGAAATGGACCTGCAGGCAAAACGAGTTGCTGAAAAAATTTTTGAGCAATATAAAATCGACCTTAATCATGAAGCGGGTGCTGGAGCGGCCGGCGGATTAGGCGGAGCAGTCTTGGCACTGGGAGGAAGGATCCAATCAGGTTTTCAAACGATCAGCCAGCTGATCGATTTGGAAGAAAAAATAAGCGGGGCCGACCTGATTTTTACTGGTGAAGGACGTCTAGATGCCCAAACAGCGCAAGGAAAAGTTCCCTTTGGCATAGCTCAACTAGCAAAAAAAGCTGATATTCCTGTGATAGCGTTATGCGGAAGTAAGGCAGAAGGAATCAGTGAGCTGGAAGATCATTTTTTAGGCAGTTTTAGTATTCAACAAGGACCTTGTTCACTAAAAGAAGCAATGGACAAAAAGACGACCCTCAAAAATATTGGGTTGACTGCTGCGGCATTGGCGAAAGTTTTTTGCAGAGGGGAATAACTAAAACTTAGCAATTTTGTACGTGTAGTCAAAGAAAGGATAAGTTGAGTTTCTTTAGATAATTAGTACAGAAACAAAGCATGTTAGAAAAGATTCTTTTATACTATTCATTATTTTAATATCCTGAAAAAAGAGCAAAACAGTTTTAAAATTTGAATTAGGGTAAATAAAAGATCTGAAAACAAAAAGAGTATTATCTGAGACATAAAACAAGAATATTTGATGGGATAGCCAAAGTAAAACCCAGTGATCAATTCATTAAGAAGTGATTGGCTCCCCGTCAAGTGGACACGGAAATATAATAAAATTTTTAGAGAGCTGTTTGCTAATTTTGTGGCAAACAGTTCTTTTGTTTTTCATTGTTTAAACTTCAACTGCGCTCGGTTGACGTATCCCTTAGATGTACGAAATAAAGGACATTTCACACATCTAAGAGATACGATTATTAAGCTACCATTAAAAGCTGTTGGTGAACTTGTAATGGAGTTTTGGATTTCAAGCATCGTTGATAACGACCATTGTTATAGTAGTTGATGTAATCTTCGATCATCGATACGAGATCTTCGCGTCTTGTAAATTTACGACGATAGTATTTTTCACGTTTCAATGTTCCCCAGAATCCTTCCATTGGTCCATTATCAATACAATGGGCAACACGAGACATGCTTTGTTTCATCCCTTGATTTTTGATTTTAGTTCTCATGTTTTTACTGGTGTACTGAAACCCTCGATCGCTATGGAATAGCGGATGAGCCTCAGGCTCAAGTCGAATCGCTTCGTCAAAGGTATCAAAAACCAACTTATTATCATTTCTATCGCTAATGATGAAAGAGACAATACGCCGATCTGCTAAGTCTAGAATGGCACTAAGGTAAATTTTCTTTACTTGGTTTCCTAGAGTGTACTTGAATTCACTGACATCAGTTAGCCATTTTTCATTTGGTTTATCTGCATGGAAATTTCTATTTAGATAGTTCTTGGCAATATGATAAGGATTACTGGAAGCTTTAGTAATTCCGTTTGGATGGTGTTTGACGGTAGATTTAATTTGAAGACTACGACAAATCCGCAATACTCTTTTGTCATTGACGTGCAAACCAAAGTCTTGAACCAAATCGTCGCGGATTCTCCGATACCCCTTGTCGTTATCTGCTTCATAGATATATCTTACTAGGTCTGCCAGGTGCTCGTTAAAGATAGTTTGAGCTGATTTTGGTTGCTTTAACCAACGGTAATACGCTGATCTGGAGACGTGTAAAAAATCACACATTAATTTTATCGAATAATTTTTGAGATTATGAAGTTCCTTAATTGCTTGGTATTCAAAGATATGACGGATGAGGTCTAGTCCCACTTCCTTTCTAACTCCCTGACTTTTTTTAAGAGGTCATTTTCCATTTCTAACCGTTTGATTTTGCGTTCTTGTTCAGCCAGTTGATCACGCATTTCTTCTTCAGGTGTCCGACTGGGTTTTGTTCCAGCTCGATGTCCTCGGCGATCTTTTAGGCCGGCTTCGCCCATTTCCTCATATTTTAGTACCCAATTACGTACCTGTTGGTACGATACCTGATACTTGGTAGCCGTTTTGCCATAGTTATGATCATGCACAATACAATAATGGACAATTTCCACCCGTTTTTTGAAGGTTGTTTTTCTTGATTGACTCATTTGACTTCCACCGCTTCCTGTTTTGAAGTTTCCATGAGTATTATATATCTTTATCCAATCTCGTAGTTGTTTAGACTGTCTTAGTCCGTATTTCTTAGTAATTTCCGACAGACTCCCTAAACCATTTAGGTAATCATTTACAGCCTGAATCTTTGTTTCAATTGTATAGTGTGTATTCTTCCGTCTTGCTAATAAGCCAGTAGGACCCCCATTCTCATAAAGCATAATCCAGTTCCTTAAAGCAGCCCAACTAATGTCTGCAGTGCGAGCTAGGCTGGTCATACTGTCTTCACCATTCAAATAGCTCTCTACTAGTTCTACTCGTTTTTCTGGAGTGAGTTTCATCTTTCTTTTTGGCATACAAAATACCCCCTATACAGGACTTTTATATTTCAGTGTCCTATATAGGGGGAGCATATCAAAGAATGATCACTGGGTTTTTTATATACGCTTGATCAACGCTTGGTTGGTCCTTTGTCTCATTTCATGAAAATGGTCTGCATCTTGTTCGATGATATATTTTGTAAGGATGTCGACTAGGTACAGTTGACTGATAGTCGCACTGAATGAACCAGAATCAGAGGAAAATTCCTTCGATGAAGCAATAAGAGAGAGATCTGCTGTTTGCGAAATAGCTGACTTTAGATAATTGGTAATGCCAATTACTGTTGTTTTGTTTTGCTTTGATAACTGAACACACTGTAAAACGTCTTTCGTATTTCCTGAAGTACTGACAGCCAGAACAACATCCTCTTTTTTTGTCAAAGCAGCATCAATACTTTGTAGATGGCTATCTTGAACATATTCGACAGTCATACCCAGCCGCTTTAAACGATTACTGATATGCTGGGCAGTTATTCCAGAGGTGCCTACTGCAAAAATATAGATCTTTTTTGCTTGATAAAGTACTTGAGCAGCTTGACGAATAGTCTTTTCATCAATAAATCCTTTAGTTTCAGAAAGACTTTTTAAAATATGGCCATAGGTTATCTCTTTTGGTGTGTTATCTACTTGATTCTCTACTTTAGTTTGGATCGATTCAAAGCGAATCAACTCTTTTTTAAAATCTTGGAAGCCGGCAAAACCAATTTTTCGTGTGAAACGAACGATGGTACTTTCGCCAACTTCAGCTAGTAAAGCTAATTCATTAATTGAAAGATTTACAACCTCATCTGAGTTGCTCAAAATATATTGTGCTACTTTTTGTTCAGATTTGCTTAAAGAAGGTAAGTAGCTGCTGATGATCGCTAAAATATCCATGATTTGCCTCTTTTCTAAGGATAGTGATTTGAAATGATGTACTACTATTATAGCTTGTTTTTATTGTTGAAAGTAGTTTTTTCTTAGATTGAGGACAGAACAAAAGTGTGTCACTTTTCTATTTAAATGGCAATATTTTTCATATATAAATGACAATCATCCATTTTCTCTTTATCTGACGAAAATTCTTCTTGTATAGTTCTTTACGCAATTTGAATAGCACAATGAAGAAATCTATTGGAAAGAAATAGAGCTTTTTTTCATTAGAAATAAGTTCCTATTAAGTAACATATAGATTTAGGTATTTATCAGCATAAATTGCATTAGGCGTTTTTTTTTGACTAATTTACTTTTAGATGATATTATAATCCCACATCGTGACCGATCGGTCACGATGTGGGATATTATAGAAAGTAGGTATGAAATGTCAGAAACGATTATGACGAATTATGAACAGTGGCTAAATATGGCTGAAATGCCAGAGAACAAGCGGAAAATATTAGAAGCTACTATTAGACTTTATTCAAAACAAGGAATATCCAACACTTCAACCAGTCAAATCGCGAAAGAAGCCGGTTTTTCAAAAGCGCTAATTTTTAAGTTTTTTACAAATAAGCATGATTTAACGATGAATTTACTTACACCCATTTTAGATCACATATTACCTGCTTTTACTTCCGATTTTTTTGAAGATCTTGAAAAAAAAGCAGAAGTAAAAGAGATTATTCATTACATCGTTTTTAATCGTTATCAATTTCTAATGGAAAATAAAGATATTGTCTTAATTTTCTTGTCCGAAATACTAATAAACGAAGAGTTACAACAAGATTTTTTCTCATATATTGATTCCAATAATAAGAATAATTGGACAAGAGAACATTCCCTTTTTTCGAAAATAGATGAAAAAATCACGTTAACGAGCTTGTTCTCAGCGATTGCCAGTCAGATTCTTATGTTGTTTGTTCAATGTCTGATTTTTAATAAAAAAATGACTGAACAGCAACAAAATCAACGTTTAGAAGAAATTGTAGACTTAATTTACAATGGAGTTAAAAATAGAAAGGAATAAAAATAATGTATCTTGCAATAAAAGAAATTTTACACAACAAACTTCGTTACAGCCTTGTCCTAGTTACAGTTTTCCTTATATCGTTTATGGTCTTCTTTATGACAAGCCTAGCAATTGGTTTAGTTCGAGATAACCGAACCGCAGCGGATAACTGGGATTCAACAGGAGTAGTACTCTCAAAATATGCAAATAAGAATCTAACAGCCTCCTTTATTACTGAAGATAACTATAAAGATAAGTTGTCAGATGACGCGGCACCCCTAGGATATATGTTTGCTGTAACAAATCTAAAAAATGATGATACGACAGTGAATATCTCAATTTTTGCTCAAAATTGGGACAGTTTTATTGCCCCTAAACTTATTGAAGGTCATTATCCTGAAAGTAAGAATGAAGTTATCATTGATCAATCGATGGAAAATTATAATATTAAAATGGGCGATCAGATACAGTTAAATGGAAGTACTGACGAATATAAAGTCGTCGGTATAACGAATGACAGTAAATTTTTTACCGTGCCGGTCATTTATACTGATTTGTCTACCTACTGGAAGTTACAGCATACGGATAAAACAACCAAAACCATTTCAGCAATTGTTCTAAACAATGATGTTGATGTCTCTGGGGAGGGCTTGGTACAAGTAACCGAACAAGATATGATCAGTAATATTCCTGGCTATACACCGGAAGTAAATGTGTTTATGGGAATGATCATAGCTCTGGTAGTTATTACTTGTTTAGTAGTCGGTATTTTCATTTACATTATCATGATTCAAAAACTAGGGCTTTATGGCATTATGCGTGCACAAGGTATTCAATCCAAAACAATTATCTGGTCTCTATTTTGTCAAATATTCGTTTTATCAGGTATGGGTGTTTTAATGGCACTTATTGGCGTATGGGCAGTAAAATTTGTTTTACCGGCAACCCTTTTCTTTTACCCTAGCTGGCTAGCCTATTCACTTCTAGGTTTAGCAATCATTATAATGGCTCTGTTGGGAGGGCTAATCTCGTTGCCTAAGATTTTGAAAATTGATCCTATAGAAGCGATTGGAGAATAAACAATGAATTTAGTAGAAATGAAGAATGTCACCAAGACATATGGAAGTGGACATACATTAACACAAGCTCTATTCCCTACCAATTTTGAATTAAAGGAAGGAGAGTTTACTGCTATTGTTGGTCCTTCAGGATCAGGAAAAACAACTTTCTTAACGACACTAGGAAACTTGCAAACACCAACTAGTGGTCAAATAATTATAAAAAATAAAGAAACAATACAAATGACTGAAAAAGAAAAAACAAATTTGCGTTTTAAGGAATTTGGCTTTATCTTACAAGCATCAAATTTGATTCCATTTTTGAATGTTCAAGAACAGTTAGATTTAATAGATCGTTTAGATAAGCCAAATTCAAAAAAAATGAATCGTGAAGAACTATTAGATCTGCTGGATCTAAACAAGGTATTACGATCTTATCCGAAAGATTTATCCGGTGGAGAGCGACAAAGAGCAGCAATTGCTCGCGCATTATATAATAACCCAAGCATCATATTAGCTGATGAACCCACAGCTAGCCTTGATACAGAACGTGCGCATCAAGTTGTTGATCTACTTGCACGAATTGCTCACGAGTATAATCGAGGTGTGGTTATGATTACCCATGATCTACGTTTACTAGACAAAGTCGACCAAGTTTACACCATGCAAGATGGGAAACTGTCACGTGGAAATGCTTTACAATATAATTGATAATAACGTATGATATTCACATAAAAGTAAAATCACATCAATGATGCGTTGATAAGATATAAAACTCCCTAACTACTATATAGGGAGTTTTTATTTGTATATAAGTGCATCTTTTTGTCTTCAGGGAGAAAAAAAGCAATCTCAAAATTGTCGTAGGATTTCCTAGTAAAATAGCAGCGGTGAAGAATAAGTAAAACCTATCCTATATTTATTTGCTTTATATTCACTATTTTGTTTCTATACTGAATGAAGCTCATAAATAGACTGTTCAGAAACGCCTGATTTTCTGTACACTATATACTAGTGTACATTTAAGTAATTTTAAGCTATTATATTTATATGCTTAAAATTACTTATTTTTTTACGAAAGGGATTGAATAGGTGAATCAACAAAAAAGATTGATGATAATTATGGAAAGACTGGAAAAAGAAAAATCATTGACTTTACAAGACATTATGCAGCTTACAGGTGCTTCTAGAGACACGGCTAGAAGAGATACAATAAAACTAGCGGATAACAACCTTGTGATTAGAACTTACGGAGGTATCAGTTTAGCAAATTCGTTTAATAAAATAGATGGATATTTAGGAAGAACAGATCAAGAACTTCAAGTGAAAAAGCAAATTGCTAAAGAAGCAAGTAAACTATTACTTGAAAAGCAAACCGTATATTTAGATGTGTCGACCACAATCTCTCTTTTGCCTCAATATTTAGCGAATAGAAACATAAACTTGGCTGTGACAAACTCGATTGACATTGCCGATCAATTTTTGAAGACTACTTCAATCCCTACTACGATTCTTGGAGGAACATTAAATAAAGAAAGCCGTTCAGTTACTGGTGGATATCCAATCTGGGAATTAACTAAGTATCGGTTTGATATTTCTTTCTTAAGTTGTGCAGGTATAAATAATCAAGGAATCTATTATGCCCATGAAGAAGATATAGCAATGAAGCAGGCAATTAGAGAGAAAAGTAATAAAATCGTACTGCTATGCGACCATACAAAAATCAACTTATCTCATAATTATCTTATCTATACGTTTGAAGAACTCGACTACTTGGTAACCGATAAAAAAATTCCTGAAGAATTAGCCGTTAGAATAGGAAACAGCAAAATCATCTACACAAAGGAGAATAGCTATGATTAAAACGATATTATTTGATGTTGATGGAACGATTATTGATACAGAATATGTTATGACACATTCTCTGCAAAAAACATTGCGTGAAGAATTAGAGAAGGAAATCCCGATTAAAGAATTACATTATATTTTAGGTATTCCCGGAAGAGAAGCCATTAAAAAGTTTATAAATACGGAAGAAGAAGAGGAAACTCTCTTATCAAAATGGGGTGAAAACGTACTTTTATTAGCAGACAATGCTCAAGTTTTTCCGCATATAGAAGAAACATTACAGACATTGCATGTAAAAGGGATTCAATTAGGACTTGTCACATCTAAAACAAAAGAAGAAATGAAAAATGAGTTTGATCGATTTAATTTAAATCTATATTTTGATATACAAATTACAGCTTCAGATACTAAGTTGCATAAACCTTTTCCGGACCCCATACAAAAGGCAATTGATGAATTGGGCATAAAAAAAGAAGAAACGATTTATATTGGTGATTCATTATATGACATGCAAAGTGCGAAAGCTTGTGGGATAGCATTTGGTTTAGCTAAATGGGGAGCCAAAAATATAGAAAAATTTCAAAGTGTAGATATAATTATTGATTCTCCTCAAGAAATACTTGATTTGTTAGAAAAATAGACAAAGAGCGTGAGATAAGGATAGGGTCTCACGCTCTTTGTTTTTCGCCATTTAAAGATTGAAATTTTTGCCAATTAAAAAGAAAAGTGACACAAAAGTGGAATAATCCACCAAAATAAAAAATATAATGTAAAACATTTACAAAAAGTGAAAAAAGGTGTAATATTGTGCCAGGGAGAAGATGAAAGGAAATATGATCAATACAACAATTTATGGCATGCTAGATGATCATGATCATCTGAACAAGCAAAAATCAATGAAAGGAAGAAACATTTATGAATGAAAAAAATCTTGAAGCGCTTATGGGTTTGATCATGTACGGCGGTAACGCGAAAAGCGATGCCATGGAAGCAATTCAAGCCGCAAAAATCGGAAATTTTATCGAAGCAGAGCAAAAAATAGCAGATGCAGAAAATTCGCTGGTAAAAGCCCATCATTCTCAAACCAATATGCTAACGCAAGAAGCACAAGGAAATAACATGGAAATCACTCTACTGACAGTTCATAGTCAAGATCATCTAATGACGGCGATTACTTTTACAGATCTTGCGAAAGAGATCATTGATTTGTATAAAAAAATAGAAAGCTAATGAGGAGGAATCTCATGTTAGAAAAACTAGAAGGAAAGCTTATTGTATCCTGTCAAGCATTGGAAAACGAGCCACTACATAGTCCATTTATCATGGGCAGAATGGCTTTGGCTGCTCAACAAGGTGGAGCTGCAGGTATCAGAGCGAACTCCGTGGAAGATATCGAAGAAATCAAAAAGGTAGTTGACCTGCCGCTGATTGGTATTATCAAACGAGATTATCCAGATTCTGAAGTATATATCACAGCAACAGCAAAAGAAGTTTCCGAACTCTTGTCTACAAAAGCAGAAATCATCGCTTTGGACGCGACAAAAAGAAAACGTCCCCATAATGAAAAAATCATCGATTTAGTAAAACAGATCCATGATGCAGGAAGAATAGCGATGGCAGATATTTCTACTTTTGAAGAAGCGGTCACTGCTGAAGAAGTTGGGTTCGATATTATTTCGACGACGATGGCGGGATATACGGATTATTCTAAAAAAACCGATACTCCGGATTTTGAACTTTTACAAAAAATTATTGATCATTGTAAGGTTCCTGTAATTATGGAAGGACATACAGACCAGCCGGGGCAAGTAACTAAAGCATTGAAATTAGGCGCTTTTGCTGTAGTGGTCGGATCCATTATCACGCGACCTCAACTGATCACGAAACGCTATGCCGAAGCTGCAAAGAAAGCACAGGAGGACGAAACTCTTTGAAATTAATGGAAAATAAATTATTGATTTGCGATTTAGATGGTACTTTATTAGATGCCAAGGGAAAGATAGACAATGACAGCTTGAAAAAAATCAAAAAATTCTGTGAAGATGGCGGACATTTTGTGATTTGTACTGGGCGCATGGACAGCGATATTCGATACGTTGAACAGCAGTTGGGTTTCCAAGGAGAATTTCGCATCAGTCAGAATGGAGCAGTCATTAAAAATGCTCAGGATGAAGCAGTTTTTAATGAAAGTATTCCTAGCGAATATATTGCTTCTTTAAATCAAGCTATTTTTGGTATGAATTTGCGTACGGAAGTTTCTACTATGCAAAATCGTCTCTTTCCAAGTCCGAGAGATCCTGAAAACGTTGCTGAATTCGTTGATACTTCAATTGTAATTGAGAATCTTCCTGAATATGTCTTGCAGCACGCTGAAGAACTGATGATTTATCTGACTTTTGGGACAGCTAGCGACTTTGCGTTAATCAAAGAACGAATCGAAACGAATTTGGGGAAAGATAAGGTAGGAATCGTTCAAACAAGTCCATCTTCCTTAGAAGTGTTTTCTGAAAAAGTTTCAAAAGGAAATGCTGTGTCTTTTATCATGAAAAGATTAGCTGTTTCTAGAGAAAATGTCTATGTGGCCGGGGATGCTGAAAGTGATGTTTCCATGTTTCAATTGACTGATCATGCGTATGCGGTCAGAGAAGCAGCCTCTGATATCATCCAACAAGCAGGCCGATATCAGAAAACGGTTGGACACATCGTTGATGAAATCTATTCATATGCGAAAGGAATGAATTAAATTTGCGTATACTTTATATTCCTTTGGATGAGCGCCCATGCAATGCTGTTTATCCAATAAAAGCGGCTGAAGTTTCACGAGAGGTTGAAATAATTTCTTTACCGATAGAAAAAATGGGGTATAAAAAAACTGCTGCTGATACAACTGAAATCTGGAGTTTTATTGAAGCAGAGATCTGTCGGTCAGATTATCTAGTGATTTCAGCAGAAATGCTTTTATATGGAGGATTGTTGCCTTCTAGATTGCATCATCTCACTCACGATGACTTAAAAAATTATGAAGTGAATCTTCGAACACTAAAAAAGAATTACCCAGAAAAGAAAATTTTCTTGTCAAATTTGATCATGCGCACGCCAAGATATAACAGTTCAGATGAAGAACCGGATTATTATGAGAACTATGGGGAAAGAATTTTTAGATATGGATGGTTATCAGATAAAAGAGATCGGGAAGAGCTGACCACAGCAGAACAGCAAGAATCAGAAATTTTAAAAAATGAACTTCCAAAAGAGATCATCCAAGATTATGAATTTCGTCGAAAATTTAATGTAACCGCTAATCTAATGAATATTCAACTAGTAAAAGAAGGAGTCATTGATTTCTTGAGTATTCCTCAAGATGAC
This sequence comes from Enterococcus mediterraneensis, assembly GCF_900604485.1. NCBI lineage: Bacteria > Bacillati > Bacillota > Bacilli > Lactobacillales > Enterococcaceae > Enterococcus > Enterococcus mediterraneensis. Next base: position 164,572 of record NZ_UWOP01000002.1, on the reverse strand, counting down.
TCAGCTCCTTATGGTTACACTGCGATTGATCAAAAGAAAGTTTATGGAACGATTCAGGAGAATGGCTTAAAAGATAAAGTTATGGTCTATCCTGGTGCAGATGAGGTAGGGTTTACTTTATTAGCGCGTGCTTACAATGAATGGAAAAGAACAAAGCCAACAATTTTTGTCCAGTATGCTTCGACTTTGGGGCCAACATTGGTTCCTCTATATGAAGATCGCATCATCAATGAAAGTTTGAAGGCTCACGTCATGGCTGCCGGTATGCGTTTAGTTGCTGACGAATCAGAGGCAGATTTTGTTCTTGCTTATAACGTTCCCGGTAAAAAAATGCAAGAATCTTGGGATCAATTCATGAATAAAGATGTTACTTATGACAGTTATCGGCATTTGTTGACATTTGTCGATCAAATCGAACAGTTTATTCGTAAAGGAAAAAAAGTCGGGATTTGTGATAGCGCTTTTGCTAATGGCGGGGATTTAGAACTTTTACAACTGCTCGATCAAAAGAAGTTAGCGGAACAACTGATCTGCTATAAAGCTTGGAATACAAACTGTAATTCATTAGGGAGTACTCTTTCTGCTCTGTCTTTTGCACAAGACGAAATAGATAGTAATGCACTTAAAAATAATTTAGTTTCCAATATTTTTGAAGATGCTTTTTATCAGGCTATTATTCGTATGAATATAACGAAAAAGAAACTGCCTAGTATGGGTCTAAACTATTTTGACCTGAAAGACAAAGATAAGGAAGTTATGGATCAAATCCATACAGAAATGCTTTCACTGTCGAAAAAATATTTACAATACAGTTTTGCAAAGCAAAATTTTAACATACAGAAATTATCCTCACCATGGAATCGGATGTTTGAGATTTATTGTGATGTTATTGTTTTTTAGAGAAGGAGAGAAAAAAATGAATGATTCAAATCAACTGATTGATAAAATGCTGCTTTTTGCTAATAAGTTTTCTTCACAGCGCCATATCACAGCAATTCGTGATGGATTTGTAACGCTGATCCCTGTAACGATCATTGCTTCCTTTTGGGTTCTTATTAATAATCTTGTATTGAGTCCAGCAAATGGGCTGCTTAGAAATATTGAGGGAGCAGCTAAATGGATGGATTTGGGAAATCAAGTTTATAATTCCACATTAGGTATTTTAGCATTATTGATCGCTATGACGATTGGTTATAAGCTAGCCGTCAGCTATGGAGAAGAAGGACTAGTTGGAGGAGTAGTGGGATTGATCTCATCGATATTGGTCTTACCTGCTCAAACGACACTAAGTGATATTGATGGGAATTCCGTCACAGCTGGAGCAGTTTTGACACAAACACAAACAAGCGCGACTGGAATGTTCCTTGCTATTATTGCAGCACTTTTTTCTGTAACATTATTATGCAAATTTACAAAGATGGAACAGCTAAAAATAAAAATGCCTGAAAGCGTTCCGCCTTCTATCGCCAAATCATTCAATGTATTGATTCCCGCATTTTTAGTTACGTTGATTTTTGCCCTAATAGAAGTTTTAGTGGTTTGGGGAGCTCATACAGATTTGCCAGCTTTGATCGCGAAATTTTTCCAAGCGCCGTTAGTTGCTTCTTTTCAATCAATCGGCGGATTGTTGCTTTATGTTTTTTTAAGTAATTTATTATGGGCATTTGGCTTACACGGTACATTTATTCTTGGTTCTGTAGGAGAACCGATCATGCTGACAGCTTTACAACAAAACATGGATGCTTTAAAAGCTGGTACAGAAATGCCCAATATCGTAACGAAACCCTTCTTGGATGCTTTTGGCTGGATGGGCGGAGGCGGTATGCTGATTTGTCTAGTAATAGCTGTTTATATTGGTTCAAAACGTGAAGATTATCGCTCGATCACAAAAGTTGGTACGATTCCTTCTTTATTTAATGTAAGTGAACCTATGATGTTCGGTATCCCAGTTGTCTTTAATCCGCTTTTAGGTATTCCATTGGTGATTGTTCCGCTTGTGACGACAACGATTGCTTATTATGCAACCAGCTTGGGCTTGATTGCTAAAACTTCTGTTTTGATTCCATGGACGACACCACCGGTTATTTCAGGATATTTGGCTACTAATGGAGACTGGAGAGCCTCTTTATTACAAGTTTTCTTAATTGCTTTAGGCGTAATTATTTATCTGCCATTTATTAAAATGACGAATAAAGAAAAAATCTAAAGAAGAAATCCCACAATCTTGATACCCATCAATTTTTGACAAATAATAGTCGTCTATACTGATACCAGTAACCAGAAAGAAGGGATCAGTTTATGACAGAAGAGTTGTTTATCGAAAAGGAATTTTCAAAATTAGATTTTTTTACTGACCGCATAGTAAAAGTCCATGGAGCACATCATCCGGAGCTGAGTGACGTTCGTGAGCTTTTTGTGAGGATCAAAGCTAAGACGGAAGAAGATCCTTGCGCGGATGTGTCATCTGAATTAGCACAGCTGGCGGAGGTGACTCATGGATATGAAGTGCCTGCAGATGCTTGTGAAGGGTATCGAACGACCTATGATTTGTTGCGAAGTTTTCACGAGCTGTCACGAAAAAAAGATGCGTTTCCAGCATCACAAATAAATCATCAATAAATATAAAAACCCTATGTTCGAGAAGCCCTATTTTGAACATAGGGCTTTTTATTATTATTTACCAATGGAAAAGCTGGCAACATAAAATTATTATAAATAAATTTCTTTCCTCTGATTCCTGCGAGAGGGATCCTGTGCTAAACTAACAACAAAGACGTTTGGAGGAATTTCAGATTAAAAAGCAAAATATATTTACAACCCGCGAAGTTGCCGTTATGGCGTTATTGACAGCTGTATGTGTCGTTGGACGTTTACTGACTTCTGTTCTTCCCAACGTACAACCGATAACAGCTGTACTGTTGATTGTGACAGTTCATATTGGTATTGTTCCTGCACTGATCATCGGTTCGCTATCTATATTGATCACAAATTTTTATTTAGGAATGGGTATCTGGACGATCGCACAGATTTTATCTTTTGCGTGTATTATTTTGTTCGCAGGTATTCTTCGAAAATACACACCCTTAAAGAAAGCACCTTTTGCTCAATTGCTGCTGGCTTTTTTTGCCAGTATTCTTTATGGACTCCTAGTTTCAGCGATGCTTGCACCTTTTTGGGGCGTAAAACAATTTATTCCGTATTATCTTGCGGGTCTTTCATTTGACGTTATGCATGGGATTGGTACAGTCGTGTTTTATCTGTTGTTGAAAAAACCTTTCGTCCAAATGTTTCAGCAATATCAAAAGAAAGGGAGTGGGAAGTAAGCATGCAATCGTTAAAAGAAAAAATCATTGCAGAAAGCAAGCGCATCGGGATCGATAAAATCGGATTCGCTTCCGCGGAGCCTTTTTATGAATTAGAAGCTTCACTGCATGAACAGCGGGCACGGGGCTATAACTCCGGTTTTGAACATCAAGTAGTAGAAGAAAGAATCTATCCGGAAAAAACGTTTGAAAATCCGCAAACAATCATTGCCATCGCTTTAGCTTATCCAACGAAAATGCATCAGGAAGTCCCGCGGGATGAAAAACGTGGCATGTTTGCAAGAGCTTCTTGGGGGATCGATTATCATAATATTTTACGAGATCGCTTAGAAAAATTGATCGAATTTATCAAAACACAAGCAGAAAGCATCGAAGAACAAGAAAACTGGCGCTTTGCCCCGCAAGTGGATACCGGCGAGTTGGTAGACGTAGCAGTGGCGCAGCGTGCGGGTCTGGGATTTATCGGAAGGAACGGTTTATTGATCACAGAAGAGTTCGGCTCTTTTGTTTATCTAGGTGAGATCGTAACCAACATCCGTTTTGAAGTAGATGAGCCAGTGCCGTTCGGCTGTGGGGACTGTACTCGGTGTGTGACTGCCTGTCCAACAAAAGCATTATTGGGTGACGGACGCTTGAATGCACAGCGCTGTCTATCTTATCAAACACAGACTAAAGGGATGATGCCGGAAGAATACCGGAAGAAGATCCGCAACGTCATTTACGGCTGTGATATTTGTCAGTTGGTTTGTCCTTACAATCAAGGCAAAGATTTCCATTTTCATGAAGAAATGGAACCGGAAGTGGATGCAGTCTATCCAAAACTAAAACCGATGCTTCAATTATCCAATAAAGGTTTCAAACTCCAATTCGGTCATTTGGCTGGGTCTTGGCGAGGGAAAAAACCGCTACAGAGAAACGCGATCATCGCATTAGCCAATCTTGGGGACCGCAGTGCACTGCCGGAAATTTTATTATGCGCCCAAGAAGACGTGCGGCCGGTGATCCGAGGTACGGCAGCATGGGCGATCGGCAGATTAGGAAATAAAGAACCGGATCAGTGGATCAATCAGCTGGAGCAGCTATTGGCAAAAGAAGAAGATCCAGAGGCTGCGTATGAAATGGAACAAGCGATCCTGCAGCTGCAAAATGCCAATAAGAAAAAACGTCGAAAAGATGACAAGTAATATAGAATAAGAATAAAGCGACCCTCATTTTACCTAACTTCTGAGGGTCGCTTTATTGATCATTAGTCTTTTTCTTGTAACTATTGCTTATTCAATCTTCTCTTGGATAGTAACTTGGATGGTGTCGCCGATATCTTTGCCGATTTTTTTACGAATATCTTTTCTGATTCCAATGATGTAACAGATGGAGCCGTCAGGATTTTTTATGCCCATGTTGACGATACTGCCGTCATAGGGTTCTTCATCGAAAGTGGCATGGACTTTTACGCGGCCTTTATTGAATTCCTGACGCACGTCATAGGGAAAGATAACATAGGCGCCGCCTTTGCCCACTTCGGAAGAATAAATCTTTGATTCAAAAGAGTATTGTTTTTCACTCATACTTTTTCCCTCCTGTTTTCTGTATTATAGCAACTTCTTGAGAAAAAGAAATAGTCTTTATAAGTCATTTTTTCAATACTTCTTTCATCCCAGTTATGTAAAAATAGTTTATACTTAATAATAAAAGGAGGATAGATATGTTAAAAAAATTAGTACAACATGTGGGCGAGTACAAGCGTCCTACTTTTTATACTCCGCTTTTTGTTGCAGGGGAGTGCGCGTTAGATATTATTATTCCATTAGTGATCGCGATGCTGATTGACCGGGGGATTGAAAAAGGCGACCAGCAGGCGATTTTGTTTTATGGCGCGATTTTATTAGTTTGTGCATTGCTTGCTTTAGTTTTGGGAACGTTATCAGGGAGGTTCGCGGCGATCGCTTCGGCGGGGTTTGCGAAAAATCTGCGTGGCGCGATGTTCCGTAAGATCCAAAGCTATTCTTTCAGCAACATCGACCGTTTTTCTACCAACAGTCTGGTGACTCGGTTGACCACAGATGTAACGAATGTTCAGAATGCATATCAAATGGTGATCCGGATGCTGATTCGCAGTCCGTTGATGCTGATTTTTTCATTGATCATGGCATTTTCCATCAATGCTGAGCTGGCATCTACTTTTTTGATTGTTCTGCCGATTTTAGCAGTAGGGCTGTTTATCGTCGTACGGATCGCCCATCCGTTATTTGAAAAGGTTTTTCGGATTTACGATAAAATGAATAACGTTGTCCAAGAAAACCTGCAAGGGATCCGGGTGGTAAAATCCTATGTTCGTGAAAAGCATGAAGGGGAAAAATTCGAAAACGTTTCTGCTGAGATCTTCAATACATTCTCAAAAGCAGAGCGTACAGTAGCCTTCAATGCGCCATTGCTCCAATTTTGTATGTATGCGACGATGCTTTTGCTGTCCTGGCTGGGGGCGCATCTAGTAGTCGATGCACAGATGACTACCGGTGAATTGGTGAGTATGTTTACGTATGCGATGCAGACATTGATGAGTTTAAATATGCTTTCAATGATATTTGTCATGATCTTGATCGCCCGTGCCAGTGGAGAACGGATCGTAGAGGTATTGGATGAAGAAAGCGATCTGGCAAATAATGAAAAAGCATTAACCGAAATCTCTGATGGTGCTGTTGAGTTTAAGGATGTGTGCTTCAGTTATGCCAACGATCCGGAAAAATTGGCATTGAAACATGTTTCCTTCAAAGCCGAAGCCGGAGAAGTCATCGGAGTGATCGGCGGTACCGGGAGTTCGAAATCTACATTGGTACAATTGATCCCACGGCTTTATGATGCTACCAGCGGCGAAGTGCTGGTAGGGGGCGTCAATGTGAAAGACTACGATCTGGTCACTTTACGGGACAATGTTTCGATGGTCTTGCAAAACAACGTCCTGTTTTCGGGAACGATTGCTTCCAATTTACGCTGGGGAGATGAAAACGCCAGCGAAGAAGAAATCGAGAAAATGGCTAAGATCTCTCAAGCTGATCCTTTTATCCAAGAATTTCCTGAAAAATATCAAACACCGATTGCTCAAGGCGGGTCGAACGTATCCGGTGGTCAAAAGCAGCGATTGACGATTGCTCGCGCGCTTTTGAAAAAACCGAAGATCCTGATTTTAGATGATTCAACTTCAGCGGTAGATACCAAAACCGATACATTGATCCGACAAGGCTTGAAAAAAGAGATCCCAGGAACCACAACCTTTATCATCGCCCAAAGGATCTCTTCTGTTTCTGACGCGGATAAAATCATCGTTATGGACAAAGGGATGATCCACGGTATCGGTACCCATGATGAATTATTAAAAGAAAACGCCATCTATCAGGAAATCTATGACACTCAACAGAAAGGATTTGGCAGTCATGAAGCGAATTAAGCCGTATACTAGACGTTCTGAACGACCAACAGCGACATTAAAACGATTGTTCCGCTATATGTGGCAGGATTATAAATTACAGCTTTTGTTAGTAGTCATCTGTATCTTATTTTCTGCTTTTGCGAATGTTCGCGGTTCATTATTTTTGCAAACTGTCATCGATGACTATATCACGCCGATCCTCCAAGGTAACAGTCGAGATTTCTCTGGATTGCTGACAGCTATTATCCGTATGGGTGCAATCTATCTGGCGGGTATTTTAGCTACATGGCTGTTCAATATTATCATGGTGACAGTCTCTCAAGGAACACAGAAAAAAATCCGTGACGACCTTTTCACTCATATGGAAACACTGCCGATCCGTTATTTTGATCAGCGGACCCAAGGGGATATCATGAGTTATTACACCAATGATATCGATACGTTGCGTCAGATGATCTCTCAAAGTATCCCCAATTTATTTGCCGCTTTTGTCACGTTTATCGCAGTTTTCATCGCTATGTTTTCTGTGAGTGTGCCAATGACGCTGATCGTTCTGGTCTCAGTCACATTCATGATGATCATGATTCGGATCATCTCTGGAAAAGCGGGCAGTTATTTTGGTGCGCAACAGCATTCGTTAGGAAAGCTGAATGGTTATATCGAAGAGATGGTCCACGGGCAAAAAGTAGTCAAAGTTTTTAATCATGAACAAAAAGTTATCACAGGTTTTGATGAATTGAACGAAGAGTTGCGCCGTAATGCTACCAGTGCCAACGTCCATGCAAACTCGTTGATGCCGATCATGATGAATTTATTGAATATCCAATATTGTTTGATTGCTGTGGTAGGAGGATTACTCTCTGTTAGAGGAGCGATCCAGCTGACGATTGGGCAATTGGCTTCTTTCTTACAGCTGAGTCGTTCATTGAACAATCCGATTGCACAGATCTCTCAACAGATCAATTTTGTTATCATGGCGTTAGCCGGCGCGGAACGACTTTTCCAACTATTGGATGAGGAGCCAGAAGTCGATGACGGTAAGGTTACACTGGTTCATGTAAAAAAAGAAGCGGGGGATTTGATCGAATCAAAAACCCGTACAGGCACTTGGGCATGGAAATATCCGAGAAAAGACGGCAGTGTTTCTTACACGGAAGTCACCGGGGACGTGGTATTCGAATCAGTTGATTTCGGATACAACGACAATCAAATGGTCTTGAAAGATATCAATCTATATGCAAAACCTGGTCAAAAAGTTGCATTCGTTGGAGCGACCGGTGCCGGAAAAACCACAATCACCAATCTGATCAATCGCTTTTATGATATTCAAGAAGGAAAGATCCGTTATGACGGGATCGATATCAAAAAGATCCAAAAAAACTCATTGCGTCGTTCATTGGGGATCGTTTTGCAAGATACCCATTTGTTTACCGGAACTGTCAGAGAGAATATCCGTTATGGAAAATTGGATGCTACCGATGAAGATGTGATCAATGCCGCCAAACTTGCCAATGCAGAAGACTTTATTGCGAATCTTCCTGATGGGTACGATACAGTGATCACTGGCGATGGTGAAGGCCTATCTCAAGGCCAGCGCCAATTATTGGCGATTGCTCGGGCAGCCATCGCTGATCCGCCGGTTATGATTTTGGATGAAGCTACCAGCAGTATCGATACCCGGACAGAAGGGATCGTTCAGCGGGGGATGGATTCCTTGATGCAAGGACGTACAGTATTTGTCATTGCCCACCGATTGTCTACCATCAAAAATTCCGATGTCATCATGGTCTTGGATCATGGAAGGATCATTGAGCGTGGGGATCATGACAGTTTATTGGCTGAAAAAGGTGTGTACTATCAATTATATACAGGCGCATTGGAGCTGGATTGATTGCTCATTTGCAGACCGTTTGGAGAAAAGTCGGATCTTATCTGACTCTCTCCGAACGGTCTTCTTTTTTGATTTTATATAGTCTGTTACAGAATATTTGTTATTTTAAAAAGATGTAAACGTTTTATAAAATTAATAATTTATGATAAAATGATAATACAATAATAAATATATAAAAATACAAAAGGAGGACAGATGTTTTTTTAAATAGTATATATGTTATTGTAAGGATTTATTGTCACGTAGAATTTTAAGGAAAGAAGGAATCAGATTAAAGAGGAGGACAAACAATGGAAGGGTTAATGAATTGGATGGAGCGCTATATCTTGCCGATCGCGGCAAAGATCGGCTCCGAAAAACATTTAGTGGCGCTAAGAGATGCTTTTATCGGTACGATGCCGGCAACTATGGCTGGTGCCATCGCTGTGCTGTTGAACGCTTTTATGAGGGACTTTCCGAATACATATATAGGTCCTGATAATGCTATTACGAATTTCTTCACACCGGTCATCGGCGTGAATGGTTTGATTTGGAACGGAACTCTCGCAGTCATGGCGGTGGTCTTTGCGATTTCATTGGGAGCAAACTTAGCACGTGCTTATGGAGTCGACCCAGTTTCTGGAAGTATCGTTTCGACAGTCGCATTTATTATTGGTTTACCAGATGCAGCTTCAGCTGTTTTGACATTGCCGGAAACGTTGAATCCAGAAACAGCAGAAATGATTTCAGAGGCTGGCGGTGTATTAGAAGCAGTTGAGGGAGGCGGACAATCGTTAACATTAGGAGCTTGGGGTTACTTTAACTTTGGGCGCTATATGGGAGGTTCAGGTCTTTTCACTGCAATGATCTTTGGTTTTATTTCAGTTATCATTTTTGCATTCTTGATTCGTAAAAATATCATTATTCGGATGCCTGATTCTGTACCGCCTGCTGTTTCTAAAGCATTTGCGGCGATCATTCCTGCGGCAGTCGCTTTATACACAGTCGGAACGATTCATTATGTTTTCCGACAAGCAGTCGGTATGCCATTGATCGATTGGATCTCAGACATGATCCAACGTCCGTTGATGAATCTTTCACAAGGGTATGGCGCAGTCTTTGTGATCGTGTTATTAGTCCATGTATTATGGTTCTTCGGTCTTCACGGCACTAATATCATGTCACCGGTACTTCAAACTCTTTATGGTACTGCAATGGTGGAAAATACGAATGCGTTCCAAAATGGTGAACCGATTCCGTTCCGCTGGGTTGCCGGATCCTTTGAAGCATTTGTATGGCCAGGCGGCGCTGGTGTAACGCTAGTGTTACTGATCTCAATTTTGCTCTTTTCTAAACGTGCAGATTACAAAACAGTCGGTAAGTTAGGGATCGCACCGGGTCTCTTCAATATCAATGAGCCGGTGATGTTCGGTTTACCTGTCGTGTTGAATACGTTGATGATGATCCCATTCATCTTAGCACCGTTAGCAACCGCAACTATCGCTTATTTTGCGACAATGACAGGACTGGTTCGTCCGGTCGTAGTGAATGTGATCTGGGTAATGCCGACAGTTCTTAGTGGATTCTTAGCGACCGCTGGAGACTGGCGTGCTATCGTATTGACGTTGGTCAACTTAACGGTTGCTGCATTGATTTGGACACCATTCATACTAGCAGCTAATAAAATGGACCCTAGCTTGGTAGAAGAAAAAGAAGCGAAAGTCAAAGAAGATGAAAAATCTTACGATATCTCGATGGATTGATTGAGATATTATCATAGTTGAAAACTGAGTGGGAAAAACAAACCGAGACCCTTTCAAAAAGGACTCGGTTTGTTTTTTTGTAAGTATTAATTTTCAAAGTATAGGAATTTTGTCAATTTTGTTACCATCTTCATATGACAAGGAGTTGTTTTGTCGAAAAAAGGTTAGCCTAGGTGTCTATTACTGGATAGGCAAAATCTGTTAATGCTATAAAAATCAAACAAAAACTTTTATAGAATATCAAAAACCTCTACACTGATCTCTTCATGTTTATTGTTAGGTGAGAACCAAATCTCGTTCCATTCGGCTAAACTCCGTTCAAATCTCGTCCTCGTTTCATAATCCTCACGTGAATTATAATAGATGTCTAACACCACATAGACATAATCACCATCTGTTCTTTTAAACATATCAATTTTACTGCTTGTTACATCCGATATAAATTTGGGGTTATTCGCGGATTCGGCAAATTTATCCATTAATTCAGGTAAATTTTCTTTGGCTGTTCTATATGTAAAAACAACTTTGATCATAATGTTCCTCCTTTTTAATAACTATGCTCCGAAGCATAATCACATAGATACTTCTTTTTCATCTATATTGGATTAGATAAGAAAGATAGTGAATGTAAAGCAGTTTTCAATTTTTTTCATTCGTATATTTTATATAGATCTTAAATTAAGACTCATTTGTATGCTGACAACATTTATCCTCTTCTAAACGTTCTCTGCAACTTATTCATCAGCCGTTGGTAATTCAAGAGCTGCTGTCGCTGGTGTTTGATTCGTTTATATCTTTTTGGCTGTTTTTTATAAAACTGTTGATGATAATTTTCTGCTGGCCAAAAGGTGATGGCTTTTTTGATTTCAGTTACGATTGGCTGACTGTATCTACCTGATTCCTGTAATTCTTTTTTGGATTTTTCCGCGATCTGTCTCTGCGCTTCATTTTGGACAAAAATGATCGGCCGATATTGATCGCCGCGATCTTGAAATTGTCCGAAGCTGTCTGTCGGATCAGTTAATTGCAAGTATAGTGTCACCAACTCTTCATAACTTATGATCCGTTTATCGAAAATAATTTCGACAGCTTCCACATGTCCTGTCGTGCCGCTGCTGACTTGATCATAGCTAGGATTTGGAATGTGTCCGCCGGTGTATCCAGATAATACGGACAAGATCCCTGGTTTGGTTTCGAAAGGTTGTACCATACACCAGAAACAGCCGCCGGCAAAAACTGCCTGCTCCTGATAGTTGAGATCCGTTATTTTGTGTTTGGACCAATCAAAGTTTTTTACATCGTTAGAATCGTCAGTGATTTTCAAATAAAAATCACTGACGTCGGGAGTAAGGTTATTTCTGATAGCTAAAGGGCGCAAGACAGCTTCTAAATTTTCAATCTCGGACCAAAACAATCGATCGTTTTTCAATTTGTTTTTAGTCTCGATCAGTTTCTGGCGCTCCCATTCGCGAGTATTGGGATTGATGATCAAGTTATAAATCATGGTTAGTATCTCAGACTTATTTTTTGTCAACGTAACTCCTCCTCAATCTAGCTGTTCTTCCCAACAACTTCACTATTTCTTACTGTTACTATACTTTATCAAAGCATTCGCAGCCCAATCAAAGCTCTTTTTGTGAGTAAGTTTATTGTTTTGCTAATAAAAAAATGAACTTTTTACCATAGAAGATGAAATATTTCGAAAACTCTATGTTTTTTTGACATTATTTGCTATGCTTGAGCTACTTTTTTATCTAATAACTGAGGATATCAGCGGTTTTTTCCGTAAGAGACTCAACATTTAAATTTGAACAGGAGGCAGACTATGCCTTATATATATCTTTTTTTAAGTTCGACAGAAACTTATACTTCAAAAATGATTCGCTTTAGTACTGCGGAAACATTTACGCATATTGCTTTGGTATTTGACCCTAAGCTGACAAAAATGTATAGTTTTGCCCGCACACAGCCGCTTTTTCCGTTGCCTGCAGGGTTTATTGAAGAGAATATCGCGTCGGGTTTTTATAAAAATCATCCCCATACGCCTTGTTTATTATTACGTTTGCCGGTAGACCAGCGTTCTTTACAATTAGCACAACAGCAGATTTTTGCTATGCTTACTATGCGTAACAGATATCGTTACAATTTATTAGGTCTTTTTTTATGTAGATTGAACATCGAGAATAAGCGTCCTTGGCATTTTTTCTGTTCTCAATTCGTTAGTGAAATTTTGGAAAACGCCCAAGCAGTTACTTTGCCGAAACGACCTTCTCTGATGCATCCAGCAGATTTTTTACAGTTGACAGAATTAGAGGTAGTCTTTGACGGATCTTGTGGGCAGCTGCAACACTATCTAGCTGGAGCATCTGCTGACGGCTTGGCTGGTATTGAGCAGCCAGTAGGGTATAGACAAGATCTTTTAAAAGTTATTGAATAGATTATCCAAAGCCGATCGCAATAAAATGCTATAATTCCGCTTTCTTTATTCTTATAATAAAAAAGTAATAAAAGGTATTGACAAATGGTTTTTTGGTCTATACAATTAGAGCCGTTAACATATTGTTTCATGTGACTAGGTTATACTAGGCATGGAAAGATTTCGTCGATAGGGAGACTTATCACGGGATTTTTCCATGCTTTTTTTGTCAGCAATCCTAGGTGTTGATGAAGAAAACAGTTAATGAAATAAGTTTAATTCTGCAGAAAAGGATTCTTATTATGAAAATCAAAAAGATTTTGAATCAAAACGCGGTCTTAGTTGATGACGACGGTCAAGAAAAAGTCGCGATCGGTAAAGGTGTTGGGTTCGATAAAAAGCGCAACGATCTGATTTTCCATCGTGAGATCGAGCGGATGTTCGTTATGGAACCGGAAGGACAAATGAAACTGCAAAGCTTGCTGAATCAGATCGATGAGAAATTTCTCTTTGCCGCGGAACATATAATTGATCACGCGGAGACCGTTTTAATGGAAAAGCTGAATGAGCATGTATTGATCGCATTGACAGATCATATTGCTTTTGCTGCTGAAAATATACAAAACGGTATTGTGATCCGCAATAAATTACTGCGAGAGATCGAAGTTTTGTATAGCGAGGAATTCAGTATCGCTCAATGGGCAGTAGACTATTTGAATAAAGAATTGGCGATTCCTTATACCTATGATGAAGCAGGTTATATTGCGATCCATATCCACAGCGGTCGCAGCGGACAAACTAGCAATCATCGCAGTATTCGTGAAGTCACGATCGTTTCAGAAATCATCCAGTTGATCGAAAAAGAGCTTATGATCGATATCCATTCAGAACAAATGGCGTTGAATTATTCGCGATTGGCGAATCATCTCCGCTTATTGCTGCAACGTTACCACAACCAACAATATGCCGTTTTAGATGAAGAAATCGTCGAAATGGTTAAACGCAAATATCCGGAAAGCTATGCAGTTGCCAAAAAAATCCGGGTACTTTTAACGAAACAATATCAAATGTCTACGACAAGTGAAGAGCTTGGCTATTTAGTCATTCATATCGAACGCTTGCGAGGGGCAAAGGACTAGGAGAGAAGAAGATGAAAGCATATATGCAACGGATGGGTCGTTCCCTGATGTTACCAGTAGCAACATTGCCAGTAGCCGCGTTATTCATGGGTATCGGTTATTGGATCGATCCAAGCGGCTGGGGCGGCAACAATATTTTGGCTGCCTTTTTGATCAAAGCTGGCAGCACGATCTTAGATAACTTAGGGATTTTATTTGCAGTCGGTTTAGCATTGGGAATGTCAAAAGACAAAGATGGCGCTTCTGCGCTAGCCGGATTGGTGGCGTTTTTGACACCTGTTACATTGGTCAATAGTGCTTCTGTGGCATTGTTTACCAAAGTCGATGTAGAAAAAGTCAATGTCGCATTTGGCGCAATCAATAATAAAAATGTATTTATCGGGATCCTAGCTGGTTTAGTCGCCGGTGCAATGTATAACCGTTTCAGCAGTGTGAAATTACCGATGGCGTTATCTTTTTTCAGCGGAAAGCGCGCAGTGCCGATTGTAACAGCTGGTTTAATGGCAATTATTTCTGCTTTATTGATCTTTATTTGGCCGCCAGTTTACAACGCGTTAGTAAGTTTTGGTGAATTGATTTCCGGCATGGGGGCATTAGGAGCGGGTCTTTATGGGTTCTTCAACCGATTACTGATCCCAACTGGTCTGCACCATGCGTTGAACAACGTGTTTTGGTTTAATTTGGCAGGGATCGATGATATCGGTAAATTCTGGGCAAGTGAAGGCGTGAAAGGCGTTACCGGCATGTATCAAGCTGGTTTCTTCCCAGTAATGATGTTTGGCTTGCCTGCTGGCGCGTTGGCGATTTACCAATGTGCCCGTCCAGAGAAGAAGAAAGTGACTGCTTCATTGATGTTAGCAGCTGCATTTGCTTCTTTCTTTACTGGGGTGACTGAACCATTAGAATTTTCATTTATGTTCGTCGCTTGGCCTTTATATGTTGTCCATGCTGTATTGACTGGGATCTCTATGTTTATTGCGGCAACCTTCCATTGGACAGCAGGGTTCAACTTTAGTGCTGGATTCATCGACTTTTTCTTAAGTCTGCGCGTACCGATCGCTAATCAACCATTGATGTTATTAGTTCTAGGATTGATCATGGCAATTGTGTACTATTTTACGTTCCTATTTGTGATCAAGAAATTCAATTTGATGACACCAGGTCGTGAAGAAGGCGCCGGTGAAGCAGAAACAGATGTAGATGAGTTTGTGGCCGCTGGCGACAGTAAATTTGCAACACTGGCAAATCAAATCTACAATGCTTTGGGTGGAGCTGCAAATGTAACATCTATTGATAATTGTACGACACGCTTGCGTCTGCAAGTAAATGATACGTCAACTGTCGACCAAGGAAAAATCAAAGCTACCGGCGTACCGGGAGTAAAAGTTATTGATGGCAAAAACATCCAGGTGATCGTTGGAACGGAAGTCCAGTTTGTAGCTGACGAAATGGCGAAACTTCATGGTGGAATCGGTAAAGCCGTTGAAAAACCAACCGTTGCTGTTGTTGAAACTGAAACAGTCGTAACCGGTCCACAAACCCAAGATATTTTTGCAGTGGCAAACGGTCAAATGGTTGCAGTCACAGAAGTAGCAGATGATGTCTTTTCACAAAAAATGATGGGAGACGGTTTTGCTGTTCTACCAACAAGTGGTGAGATCTTTGCGCCGATCGCAGGTACCATCATGAATATCTTCCCAACAAAACACGCTGTCGGCATCAAAACCGATTCAGGCATCGAAGTTCTGTTACACATGGGGATCGATACCGTGAACCTAAAAGGCGGACCATTTACACTTTATGTAGAAGAAGGACAACGAGTTGCCCGTGGACAGATGATCGCGTTGGTCGATCTAGCTGAATTACAAAAAGCAAATAAAAAATCAGATATGATCGTAGTCTTTACGAATGCTGACAAAGTTGATACGTTATCGATTGAGACTGGCAGCTTGGTAAAAGCCAATGAAGTGATCGGCAGTGTAAAAAGCAAGTGATCGAGGAATAGCTTTCAACATTATTTTTATCTGATCAATAAATAATCAACAAACAGATCAAACGTAATCCTATGCTTAAACATCGAAGTACGTGCTAAACCGTACTTCGATGTTTTTTTAATATATTAAAAAGATTTATATTTTTAAGGCAACGAAAAAACTGATCTATCAGTCTTTTTGATGCCTTTCATATCACTTTCAAGTTGCTAAAATAAAAGTGTTAAGTTTATATTCCCTATCAAATGCTTTATATTCACTGGCAACATGCTGTATTCAATTGGAATGTATTAGCCGTTATATAAAATGAAGCTCCATCGCGTCGAACCATTATCATATATGGTAGTAATTAAATCATCTTCTACTATTAAGACAAACGGACCAATATCCAGAAAAATAAGAACGATGACAGTGGGGGAGAATCGAAGAATGGAGTCAAAAATACTCAACTAAGCTAAGGCCACAAAAAACGAGCAGCTCGGAAATACTAGTTATGGAAGCAAAGAGGAAAGCTGATGGATCACTTGGTTTGCTTTTTGTTGATAACCTAAAGCGGAGAGCATCTCCAATTCTTTTTGAATATCAGCTAATTTGAAATTTTCTCTAGCGTGGGCGATCTTTTTGAAAATCAAATAAGCAAATCTTTCATTACAGTAGGTTATGTCTTTTGTCAGTTCATCAAGATAAGGCAAAATCACATCGATATAGTCATATTCCCTTCGACTCAAAAACAGGATCAGGCTGTTGTTTATAAAAAAAGAAACGCCTTTTTTATAAGAGGGATGCTGAGAATACATCCGCATTTTTTTAATAGTCACCTTGAAAGTATCTATGATATAGGAAGACTCGAAGATAAAGAGCAGATTGGAAAATAAGGAAAGTTCGAACCAGCCCCAATCCTCGATCCTGTTCAAATAAGTAATGATCGTCTGTCTGTCATTCTCGCAGTCTAAAAGCTGTTCAGTACCATCATTGAACTTAGCGTACAATAGTTTGTATTGAGCTTTGATCAATGAATAGAAGGGGTCACTTGAACTGAAAAAGGCAGTTTCCAGCCGTTTTAAATAGGCCGCTTGTTCATTAGGGTGATTTATATAGGCAGCTCCTTCGAGATTGATTTGCTGCTTTTCCGTCAATTTGCAATCATTCAGCAAAAAATAATACTCTTCGGGAGAAATGTTCATTTTTTCTAAAAAGAGAAACAAGGTAGTCGAAGCTATATGGGATCCCCTGTGTTCAAATCTGGTGACGGCTTCTCGGGTAGTGATGCCTTTGGCTAAAAAACTTTGAGACAGTTTACGATCTGTTCTCAATTTTCTTAGTAGTATATGTTGCTCCATGTTCATTCGCCTCCTCAAAAAAATAGGGAACATTTCGTCACAAAAAACGTCAGTTATTTTGGTAACTGCTATTATACAGGTAATGATAGAATATTCAAACAATTATTGGAGTATATATTCATATTTTTCAGTAAAAGAAGATAGCAGCGATGGTTTTTTACTATCTTTGTGAGTTTGGAAGTTTCCCTTATAACCGCAAGCAGGTTGGAAAGAGAAGAATCTATCGGTCTTTTGCAGCTATTCTGCTAGCTGAAGTGATCTAAAATGTTGTGGCCCTAACAATCAGCAACAGGAAGTGAGCTTAGCTAGTTATTTTTTTACTTTAAACCTTATTTAGTTACTAAAACTCCCAAAAAGCAGCAACCGTTTAGTTTTCAATATTTACAAAAAGCCAGTTAAGAAAGCGGGGTTGGCAATGAGAAAATCGGCAATTAATAGAAAAGTGCGTAAAGCGCTAGAAGTGAGCGAAGAGTTCAACAAGGAAAAACTGAAAACGTTGGCAGATAAGAAAGCGGGGTTGGCAATGAGAGAATCAGAAATCAATAGAAAAGTACGTAAAGCAACAAAAGTAAGCGAAGAGTTCAACAAGGAAAAACTGAAAACGTTGGCAGATAAGAAGGCAGAGTTGGAGATGAGAAAATCAGAAATCAATAGAAAAGTACGTAAAGCAACAAAAGTAAGCAAAAAGTTCAACAAGAAAAAAATAAAAACATTGGCAGACCTGAATCAATATTCTGAGAATGACTCATTTTCAGGAAAAATAGATATTGTTCTGGATGAAAATATTATAATTCATTGTAAATCAGCAGGGGCTGTCAATCTCCATTCTTGATGTCAGCCATATCCGAGATTTGAACAAACTGTCTAGCTAATATATTGGATTTTTCGGTCTTACACGGATCAAACAGATGAATACCCGCTTATTGCAAATCTGGCGGGTAGTAAATGAAAAGCTGTATCCAATCAAATTTGGGTACAGCTTCTTTTTAAACTATAGGCTTTGGAGGGATCACAGTGTCGATAAAAAAATATTTCCGTATGGAGAGAAAGCTGGTTCTTTTTATATTTCTCTTGATCATTCTTACAATGTCCGTTTCAACTATTCGACAAGTCGCGATCGGTAATCTGGCGAATAGCCTGATCGATTATTCGAGAACAGAATTTCTTATGTGGATCGGGATAAACATACTGTTATCTGTAGCGAATATCAGTTTCTCAATTATGGGAGATTATTTTGAAGTTTTGGGGATCCAGAAAATGAATGTACGGATGCGTCGCGATTTGGCTAAAGGGATCGCGCATTATTCTTATGATGAGTTTCATGAAAATGGACCTGTCGGAAAATATACTTCTTGGTTAACGAATGATATCGAACAGATCGATCAAAAAGGGATCCAAGTGGTTTACAATTTTGTGCTTTATCTAACAGGTATCATTTTTCCGGTTTCCGCATTTTTGTATTTTCATTGGTCCTTAGTTGTGGCGTCGCTTCTGTTGGCAGTTGTCTTGACCTTTTTGCCTAAAATCGTGCAGCGGATGATCGAAAAATCATCATTAGCTCTTACATTAGAAAACGAGCGTTTTGTCAATCACTTAGAAAGTTTGCTGAACGGCTTTGATACCTTGACCGCATTCAAGAGAAAGAAGGTACTGCCGCTTCAGATCTCTGAAGCTTCTGAAAAGGTTAAAAAAGCTCAAATGGATTTAAAGAAAAAAGAAATAACTGTCGATATGATCACCTCATTACTTAGTGTAGCAAGTCAGTTTATTATTCTAGGATTGACTGGCTTTCTTGTGTTGGGTCATATCTTAAAACCAGGGGTGCTGCTGGCGGTTGGATCATTATCGGGAGTGATTTTTACGTCGCTTGGTCAATTGTCCAGTCTTGTCGTCAAGATCAAAGCGGTCGATCCATTGTTTGCCAAGTATCAAGAGTTGGATCTGGCAGACGATATGCAAAACGAAGACTTTGATTTTGTCCGCAATCCAAGTTTGGAGCTGGTTGGAGTGACTAGCGGTGACGGCAACAAAAATTGGTTAGCACCAGTGTCATTAAAAGTTCCAGACAATGCGAAGGTGAAGATCATTGGAAAAAGCGGCAGCGGGAAAAGCACACTGTTGAAAATAATGTCCGGATTCACGGATCATTATCAAGGTGAGATCCGCTGGCAGGATCAAGAAGGAAAAGCTGTCGATGCCAAACGATCAGCATTGTACGTTCCTCAAGCTCCGTATATTTTCCATGATACGATTTTATTCAACCTGACATTAGGACAGCCTTTTGAAGAGTCCAAAATCGAAGAAGCCTTAGCCATCGTTAATTTGACAGAAGTTATCGAGCAATTACCAGAAGGCTTGCAAACAGTCTTGACCACTAATGGTTCGACATTGTCAGGCGGTCAACGACAAAGAGTCGCTTTAGCCCGCGCTATTTTGGTGCATCCATCGATTTTGTTGCTAGATGAAAGCACGTCCGGTCTTGATCAACAGACTGCCCAACAAATCGAGGAGCATTTCCTTAGAGATCTGGACCAAATGGTGTATGTTGTCTCTCACCACCACAATCCAGTACTCGACAAATACTTTACGCAATCGATTTTGCTATAAAGGAGTCCAATATGGAATATAGCGTTATTAAATTGTTGAATCGATTCAGTGTTAAGGAAGATGGCTATAAGTTTCACTATGATCCATTATGGTTGTATTGTATAAATGACAAACAGATTTTACCGAATCAAGGATGGAAGATCCATCTATCATTTTTACCTTCGGAGTTTAATGAAGGCTTCGCTAACGCGTATCATGTCATTTGCAAGCATCAAGCATCATTTAAGATACCTGTCAAAAAGCATGCCCTTTTGGATTTGAATGGTGGCGGAGTATTTTGCTGGAGGACGTCACGAGAAAACAAATGCGGAAGCTGATTTAAAAAACATCTTGAATGTTTGGCAACAGCTCTGTTTACTGCACAAAAATGGACTGTTTTTAGAGATTTGTTCCATAATAATGTTATTGTTGGAAAAAACTTGGCTGTAACTTTCATTGATTTTGAACTTTCAGCAAAAATCGATGAACCCAAGCTGTTTTGGGGTGGAACACTAGGCTTTATAAGGATGGACCCAAATAACAGATATGGCTGACGGGTCAAAGTAGCGGAGGATGTTTATTCATTTGGTTGTCCCTTGTTTTTTTGACTACTTCCGTTGTGCCCACTTTTATCGAAGCAACCGGAATTGATTCGTGAGGGGCGTATTATCAAAAGCTTGAGATGGTGGCTGATACCATATATATGAACGACGTGATCAAAGATATCTCTTAGGGATCGAATTAATAAAAAATCCCTACCTCACTGAGAAAGAATGAATATTTTGAACACAAGAAGATTCCTAGAGAAAAGCTCTAGGAATTTTTTTAATGGGTATTAGAAACCATTTTTATAGTCGAAGTATCATACAAAGTGATATGTTATTCTTTAAAAAATGTGGGATTTTAAAAAAATATATGTTATATTCCCTAAAATAATATTTTGATAAGAAAAGTTATCTATATTCTTATTTAAAACAGATTAGGGGATTGACTATGCTGAGGATGAAAGCCTATAGATTTCGCATATACCCAACAGAAGAACAGCGAGTTTTTCTGATTAAGACCTTTGGATGTGTACGATTTACTTATAATACTTTATTAAAAAGCGGTTCAAATATGCAGGAGCGCTTGTCACCTGCAAAACTGAAAAAAGATTTTCCATTTTTGAAAGAAGTGGATAGTTTAGCTTTAGCAAATGCACAGCGGCACTTAGATCGGGCGTTCAAGAATTACTATCAAGGAAGGGCCAGCTATCCAAAGCTCAAAAGCAAACGCAGCCGTTGGCAATCCTATACTACTAATAATCAGCAGCATACAGTCTACATTCAAGATGGAATGTTGAAAGTGCCCAAGTTGAAATCGTTGATCCCGTTAGAACTACATAGAGAAATCAAGGGTAATATCAAAACAGCAACTATTTCAGCGGAAGATAGTAAGGAATTTTATGTTTCACTTCTGTGTGAGGAAGATATACCAATCATCAAAAAGACCAATAAAACGATCAAAATCCACTTTTCAAGAGAACGACTAATCGAGCCTGAGATGTGTTTGGAACACTACTATCTGGATATCTTAAAAACGGAAGAAATAATAAGAAAAGCAGAAAAACGATTAGGGGTGAGAAAACATGCGGCGCTTAAGCAGCATAAAAAGTTATCGCAAGCCCAGAATTATCAAAAACAAAAGCAGCGTGTCAATCGGTTGTACGTCCATCGCCAAAACCAAAAAAACGCGCTGTTTGACAAGTTATCGATACATTTAGTTCGAGAATATGATCGGATCTATATCCAAAACCTGCCATCACAGGAAGAATCAGAGAAAATATTTTATTCCACTGATTGGCAGCGTTTTTTGACCAAACTGTCTTATAAAGCTGAATGGTATGGAAAAGAGATTATCCTGGACGAGTAAAGAACATTCAGATAGAAATATGAGAAAAGCTCAATATAACTTATGAAGATTACACACTTATTAAAAAAGTGTGCAGATAAATTCAGATGTTTATATGTGCATAATTAACCTTTTTTGGGTATATATATTTATTTTTGCTGAAAATTATATTTTTATATTGTACTTTTTTTAATAAGTGTTAAAATCTAGCTACCAAAAATTTTTATTCTTCATACGAAAGTGCAACGCTGTTTTATCAGAGGTTGCGCTTTTTGTTTTTTGAAATTTAAAACAATTTTATTTTATTTTTCTGTCTGACTTCATGTTTTTAAGCAAAAATCCATAAAAAAATTAAGATAATTGAGTTACAAATATAAAATTCAGACAATTCAAATTATTTGTGCGGATTCTATTGACATCTATTAAAATCAAATGTATTATTTCAATAATTTCATTTGATTCTAATTTATTTGAGCGCAATTGATTTGCTATTATTTCTTTAAAACGTTCGCTTAAATCTAGAACCAAAGAGAGGTAGAAAAAGGGGGATATCTATGAAAAAAGTTCTAGCCGCGCTTTTAGTAAGTGTGTTCGTACTAGGAGCATGTAGTAGCGGAAACGAGAAAAAGGACGCAAGTGGAGATAAAACAGAAAAAAGTGAGTTGGTTTCGGATTATAAGACAGTCTATGCGACTGATATTGAAACATTGGACTATACATTTTCTTCACGACAAACAAACAGTGACCATTATACAAACTTCGTAGAAGGGCTGCTTGAAAATGATCGTTACGGGAATTTAAAAGCCGACATGGCTGAGTCTTGGGAAGTCAGTGAAGACGGATTGACCTATACCTATCATATTCGTAAAGGTGTTCCATGGGTCGATAGCGAAGGAAATGAATACGGTGCTGACGTGACGGCGCATGACTTCGTTACCGGTTTGAAGCACGCTGCTGATACACAATCAGAAACACTATATATCGTTGCCAATAGTATCAAAGGATTGGCTGATTACGTGGCTGGGAAAACAGATGACTTCTCTAAAGTCGGTGTAAAAGCAGTGGATGATTACACTCTTCAATACACATTGAACAAACCAGAATCTTACTGGAACTCAAAAACAACTTACGGAATCCTATATCCTGTCAATGAAGAGTTTCTTAAATCAAAAGGAAAAGATTTCGGGAAGCCAACACCTGATTCTATCCTATATAACGGTGCGTTTATCTTATCAAACAATACCGCAAAATCAGTTATTGAATATACGAAAAACGAATCTTATTGGGATTTAGACAATGTTCATCTTGATACCGTGAAATATACGTACAATGACGGAAGCGATCCAGACGGCTTGTTTAAATCTTATGAAAAAGGCGACTTGTCAGCTGCTCGAGTATATCCTAACTCTCCAGGATATAAAGATGTGCAAAAAGCTTACCCAGATGGTGTGACATGGTCACAAACTGGTGGTTCGACTTATAACATGACATTTAACTTCAACCGTGGCACTTTCGACGCAACTAAAAAGACTACAGATAAACAAAAGGAAAGTACTCATAAAGCAATCTTGAACCGTGACTTCCGTTTAGCTGTCTTGTTCGGTTTCGATAAGAAGAGTTACAATGCACAAACAGTCGGAGACGAAGGTGCGAATACATCTTTGCGGAATACACTGGTTCCTGGCGAATTCGTATCAATCGACGGTAAACCTTACGGAGATACAGTCCAAAGCAAATTGCAAGCGTTGGATAAAGAAGCCTTTGGCGATGTAAAACTAGCAGATGGACATGACGCTTATTACAATGCCGACAAAGCTAAGACGTATATTGAAAAAGCCAAAGAAGAACTTGAAGGCGAAGGCGTAGAATTCCCCGTTCATCTTGACTTGCCAGTCCAAGAAACAAGCGAAATGAGTGTCAATGCAATGAAATCATTGAAAAACTCAATTGAAAAATCACTTGGTTCTGAAAATGTCGTAGTAGATATCAACTTACTGAACGCAGATAAATACTTGGCTGCCACTTATCAAGCAACAACAGGGCAAGCTGGTGACTACGATATCTCAACAGCTTCTGGTTGGGGTCCAGACTTTACTGACCCATCATCTTACTTGAATATCTATGATTCTCGTGCAGGTGACATGATCCATACACTAGGTTTAGAAGCTTCATCAATCGTTCAAGGAAAAGATCCTTCAACAGACGCGAAGAAAGCTATCAAACTTAGCGAGTATGACGCTTTGTTAGATAAAGCTTCTGCAATCACTGATGATGTGAATGCACGTTACACTGCTTACGCTGACGCGGAAGCATGGTTGTTGGACAACGCTTTGCAAGTACCGATCTACTCAGACGGTGGCACACCTCGTGTAACGAATGTCGTTCCATTCAGTGCACCTTATGGTTGGGCTGGAATCGCAGCAAACAAACTTAAATACGTGGAAGTTCAATCAGATATTGTAACAACTGAGCAACACGATAAAGCACAAAAAGCTTGGGAAGCGAAAAAAGAAGAAACCGCTAAAAAAGCAGAAGAATCAAGTTCAAAATAATTAGCTGAATGAATAGTAAAAAAGGCTATCAATATTGATTGTAGCCTTTTTTACTTATTAGTAAGGAGAGGGAAATTGTGAAAAGATACCTATTATTTAGGATTATTCGTTCCATAGTCAGCATTTTTCTTGTAACGACTTTAACATACGCTGTGATTTACTCCCTAGTTCCAAGAAAAACGATTTTTGCGAACGATGTAAATTACGGAAAATTAAAAGCAAAGCCTGATGAACTGGCGGAGTATGAAAACACCGCCTTCAGTAAAATGGGATACATTGAATATTACAATTCTAAAAAGTTAAAAAATGCCGCATTATCAACCAAGGAGAAAAACACCGAGTTATCCTCTGCGGAGACAGCGGAAAAATATCAAGAATGGGCTGAACAGAACGGATGGACGCTCAAACGATTTCCTATCAGTAAAAATTACTATGCAGTAAAAGATGTTCCTTTGTTGAAGCGAGTCGTCAATTTTTACGCAGATATGATCCAAGTAGATCATCCATGGCGAGTCAAGGATGCAAGTAATCCCGATTTGAAAAGGTATCTGAAGATCGAAAAAGATGAACTTGCTGGTTGGGCGCTTGTAGGTTCTGGGACTAAATATAAATATCAAATTTATTTTAATGGACAATTTCCGTATATCCACCAAAATATTTTTCATTTAAATTTAGGAACATCCTATCCGACTTTTGCAGGTCAAGATGTAACAACTATCGTATCTGGCGGTCAAGGAAAAGCGGATACTGTAGAAACAAAATTCGAGAACGGAATGACTGCGCGTTCTTCCGCGGATATTTACTCACGTCAGTATCAAAAAACGTCAAACATCTCTGCCAGAGATAAAAAGTTCTATTCTGATAACTATACGATCACTGATTCGAATTTTGAAGATCCTTCAATGATGGGGACTTCTTTCCGAATGGGTGTAGTTGCGGTATTGATCGCTTATGCGATTGGTATTCCGTCAGCGATGCTGATGGCGCGCTATAAAGGAAAATTACCAGATAAAATCGGGATTGGTTTAGTCACTGTCTTGATTTCTGTTCCCAGCTTAGCCTTTATTTACTTCTTCCGATTTATTGGAAGCTCTTGGTTTGATTTGCCGGATTCATTCCCAACTTTAGGCGCAGAAAGCATCCGTTCGTATATCTTACCAACTGTTATTTTAGGACTATTGTCAGTTTCAGGGATCGTGATCTGGTTGCGAAGATACATGATCGATCAACAATCTTCTGATTATGTTAAATTCGCCAAAGCCAAAGGTCTGAGTACTAGAGAGATCGCGCGGAAGCATATCTTCAAAAACGCTGCGATTCCTATCGTAAACGGTATACCTGGAAGCATTATTGGAGCTATCGCCGGTGCGACGATTACAGAAACGGTGTTTGCCGCTCCTGGTATGGGGAAAATGCTGCCTGATGCGATCATTGCCCACAATAATCCGTTAGTTATCGCGATCGTCTTCGTATTTACGACGGTATCTGTCTTTTCTATTTTATTCGGCGATATCGCTATGGCATTAGTCGACCCACGAATCAAACTGTCATCAGGAGGGAAATAGTGTGGAAAATGTAAACAAAGATGTTCAAAACGACTTTTCTTTTGTTCAAGTCAATTCATTGGCGTCTGAAAAAATCGATACGCCTAAATATTCCTACTGGCGCTCTGTCATGAGAAAATTCTTCTCAAATAAAGTAGCGATCCTGATGCTGATTCTAATGATAGCTATCCTATTGATAAGTTTTATACAACCGATGTTCAGCGGTTATGAGTTCATGGATGTAAAAGATATCAATGACTTTTCGAAACGCTACAATCCGCCAAGTCTCAAGTATTGGTTTGGGACCGACGCAAATGGTATGTCACTGTTTGATGCCGTTTGGGCTGGTGCCAAAACATCCATTTCTATCAGTGTGATCGCGACATTGATCACTACAGTCATCGGCGTTGTGGTTGGCGCTATTTGGGGGACATCGAAAAAAATCGACCGCGTGATGTTGGAAATCTATAACGTGGTCTCTAATGTTCCCACATTGCTGATCGTTATCGTTTTATCTTATACGTTTGGATCTGGTTTTTGGAATCTCATTTTTGCTATGAGTGTCACCAGTTGGCTGGGAGTTGCCTATTTTATACGGGTCCAAGTGATGATCATCCGGGACAGAGAGTATAACTTGGCATCAAAAACATTAGGAACGCCTACATTACGCATGATCTTCCGCAACATCTTGCCGTATCTGATCTCAGTTATCGTAACAGATGTTTCCCGTGCGCTTCCTTCATTTATTTCTTACGAAACATTCCTTTCGTTCTTAGGAGTAGGGTTGAGCTCTGATGTACCTTCTTTAGGTAGATTGATTTCTAAATATACAAGTAATATGAGTAACTATCCTTATCTCTTCTGGATTCCAGTTGCTGTGTTGGCCTTGGTATCAGTTTCTTTATACATTGTTGGGCAAACACTTGCAGATGCGGCAGATCCAAGAACCCATCTTTAGGAGGCAAACAATGAATAATGAATCGATCTTATCCGTGGAACATTTGTCCGTTAGTTTTAAAGTTCGCCACCGCGAGCTTAAAGCGATACGAGATATTTCACTAGAATTGAAAGAAAAAGAAACATTAGCAATCGTTGGCGAATCCGGTTCCGGCAAATCTGTTTTGACAAAAACGTTTACTGGTATGCTGGAACAAAATGGATTCATAACGAATGGAACCATCTACTACAAAGGTCAACCATTGAATGAGTTGAAAAAAGATTCTGATTGGGAAAAGATACGTGGTAAAGAAATAGCCACGATTTTCCAAGATCCTATGACTTCTTTGAATCCAATCAAAACGATTGGATCGCAAATTTCAGAAGTTATCGTCAAACACCAGAAGAAAACGCCAAAAGAAGCGAAAGAATTGGCAATCGATCTGATGACAAAAACCGGTATACCTAACGCGGAAAAACGATATAATGAGTATCCTTTTCAATATTCCGGCGGGATGAGACAACGGATCGTTATCGCCATTGCGTTGGCCTGCCGTCCTAAAATTTTGATTTGTGACGAACCAACAACTGCTCTGGATGTAACGATTCAAGCGCAGATCTTGGAGTTGATCAAAGAGTTGCAGGAAGAATACCAATTCACAACGATTTTTATCACCCATGATCTAGGTGTTGTTGCTTCGATTGCTGATAAAGTAGCTGTAATGTATGGTGGACAGATCATCGAAAGCGGAACAGTGGAAGAAATCTTTTATGATCCTCGTCATCCATATACTTGGAGTCTTTTATCGGCGCTTCCTCAATTAGCGCAAAAAGGAGACGTGTTATATTCGGTTCCCGGTACGCCGCCTTCTTTATATAAAGACATCGTAGGGGACGCATTTGCTCCAAGAAGCGCATATGCTATGGCAATCGATTTTAAGGAAGAACCGCCTATGTTCCCAATATCAGAAACACATTTTGCGAAAACCTGGTTACTGGACCCTCGAGCACCTCAAGTGGAAAAACCAGAGCAAATCAAAAATCTTCATGAAAAGATGATTGAACTAACAGAACATTTGGATATCGATGATACCGAAGATAGGAGCGATAAGTTTGACAAGTGAGAAACAAACTGTGCTAAGCGTAAGAGATTTAGAAATCTCTTTTGGGGAAGGAAAAAATAGATTTGTCGCTGTTCAAAACGCGAATTTTGATATCTATAAAGGTGAAACTTTCTCTCTTGTTGGAGAGTCAGGCTCGGGAAAAACAACGATCGGCCGAGCAATCGTGGGATTGAACGAAACCAGTAAGGGAGATATCTTTTTTGAAGGCATGCGGATCAATGGTGCTCTTTCAAAAAAAGAACACGCTCAAGCTGTTCGGAAAATCCAAATGATTTTTCAAGATCCTTCCGCTTCATTAAATGAGCGTGCGACCGTTGAATATATCATTTCAGAAGGATTGTATAACTTCAATTTATTTTCATCAGAAGAAGAACGTCTGCAAAAAGTCGAAAAGATCATTAAAGAAGTCGGATTACTGCCAGAGCATATGTATCGGTATCCTCATGAGTTTTCCGGGGGACAACGCCAACGGATCGGTATCGCTCGTGCTTTGGTAATGGAACCCGAACTGGTCGTAGCGGACGAACCGATCTCTGCGTTAGATGTTTCCATTCGTGCTCAAGTATTGAACCTGTTAAAAGATGCTCAGGCAAAACGGCAAGTAACGTATCTTTTTGTTGCGCATGATCTTTCTGTTGTTCGTTTTATTTCAGATCGGATCGCTGTTATCAGACAAGGGCACATTCTTGAACTTGCGGAAACAGAGGAACTATTCAACTATCCTTTGCATCCTTATACGAAAGCACTGCTTTCGGCTGTCCCTATTCCGGATCCTATTTTGGCGCGGAAGAAAAAACTGCAAGTATATGATCCAAACATGCATGATTACTCAGAAGATAAACCTGTCTTCAGCGAAGTAAAGCCGGGGCATTTTGTCTTCGGAAATCAAAAAGAATTAGAAGAGTATCGTGCCGCTGTTTATTAAACGATCGCCAACAGGATAGATGTTTATAAGTTTAGAGGTGGAGGAATGGAGCGTTGCTTATTTTGTGAGATCATTAAAGAAAATGACCCAGCCCGAAAAATAGCTGAAAGTGAAACAGTTCTTGTTTATTTAGAGGATGCCGGGGATGTGGATGGACACATGATCATCGTTCCGAAAAAACATGTGAAAAATTTGATCGACTGCGAGTTTGATCTGTTGATGGATCTAATGACTATGGTCAAAGAACTTTCAATTCATTGTGTCGATAATTGCGGATTCGATGGAATAAATTTAATAAAAGCGGACGATGAAACGATGTTGTCACCTTCTAAGCATTTGCATTTTCATATTATTCCTAGAAAGAAAAATGATGATATCGACGCCTGGCCTTTTTTTACAGGTGCGAAGCAGAAATTAACCGATATGCACCAGCTTCTCAAGATGGAAGACACATTAAAAGATTGACTGATGACTGGGAAGGAATAAATAGATGTTGGATATTTTTATCAGAAGAACAAGGGGACGATAATCAATTTAAAAAATGGGATGAAGTATATTACGGGATAACGGGGGAGAATATAGAGAATGCTAGGTCGTGTTAGTTTGGGTTGTATTTTTTGTTCGAAAATTGAAGAATCTCAAATAATAAAAGAAACGGATTCTTTCTTTTTAGTGTATGATACTGATCCGATCCAAGTGGGGCATTTACTGATTATTTCTAAAGGACATTTCATGAATATAGCTGAATTTCCATTTCCATTGTTGCAAGAATTGATCCTTCTCGAACAACAGCTTATCAAAGAAATCGAAAAGTTGGCAGATGTCTTAGGAGTCACCGTTATTCAAAACAATGGAAAAGTTATGATGGAAAATACGCATTTTCATGTTCATTTAGTTCCGCGTTACGCAGAAGATGGGTTTTGGGACAACCAAAAGATCGTTTTTCATGCACTGGATGAAATCGATTTGCGTAACAGGCTAGAATCGACCAGCTAAAGAAGGAGTCCGCTGACTGCTTCAATGATCAGCGGAGTGGAAAGAAGGATCCGTATGAAAACACTTGAAGAAAAATCAAAAATCCAGCTTTGGAAATCAGTCATTTCCAGTCTGGTCGGGGTATTGGGCAGTTCAATCTATTCTTTTGGGCTCAGTCTGATGCTGCTTGAGAAAACCGGCTCTTCAATGAGTTTTGCGATTTCGTTGATCGTTTGGCCGATAATGAGTATGCTGTTGATGCCAATCGTTGGACCAGTTGTTGAACGTTATTCAAGAAAAAAAGTTATTATCATCAGCCAATTATTTACTATTTTTTCAATGGTTCTATTTACGATTTTCTGGTTAAACGGACCGAAGCACATTTTAGCGGTCGTCGTTGTATTAAAGATTGCGATCCAAGCGAGTGATCAATTTACTTCTTCCGCACAACAAGCCGCGAAAGTCCATCTCGTTTTAGAAGACGATTTAGGTAAGCTTGCGGGATATACCAGCAGTGCTTCCAGTCTATCAGGGATAATTTCCTCTGTTGCGGGAGCGGCGCTATATGCCTTTCTTCCTTTCTGGCTATTTATCGCGTTAGAGATCCTGACCGAGTGTATAACGTTACTGATCACACTGACATTGGATTTTTCGTTAGTCGAAAAAAAAGAAGAAAAATTGGACAACGACAAAGGGACTTTCCGAGAAGGAATCAATTATGTGAGAAAGCAAAAATTTTTGTTTGCTTTCATTTTGATGTGTACGGGTTTGAATTTTTTTAGCGGTGTCTTTCAAGTAGGTTTACCCATGCTGCTGATTCGAGATTTGGGAATCTCTAATTTTCAGTATGGGGTTACCGAAAGTGCATTTAGTATTGGCATGTTGATCAGCGGTTTTATTATCGCAAGAATGCAGCAACCGCATCACCCGTTTCTGTTTTCTTGGCGCCTTTCGTTTCTTATGTCTTTAATGGTAGGAATACTCGGAACAGTCATTTTCTTACCTAGAATTTCTTGGCTGGTCACGATTGTCATAAGCTTAATGTTAGTAGTTTATGGATTTGCCCAAACGCTTTTCAATATACCAATTTCTGTATGGCTTCAAAAAGAGATTCCAAGCAAGATCCAAGGACGCTTTTTCACTGTTCTTGGGACGATCGCTACTGCCGCTATGCCGGTTGGTGGAGCTTTGTATGGCTTTCTGTTTGATTTAGATTTTGGGAATAAAGCGTTTTTTGATTTTCTGCTTTTTGCTTTGACAGGAATTGCTTTGACTTTGGTCAGTCTTACAGCGGTTTATATTAAAAAGTTGAATCTAAAAGAAGCGAAAATCTACTCCCTTGAGGAGATAACAGAAGATGCAGTAGAAGTATAAGTGTGTTTCAGCATGATGGTGGGCTTTTGATAGCTTTATGCTGGTGAGGGCAGATAAAAAAGTAATATAGAAGATAGATGATTTTATTCTGCGTATCTGTTCTTAGGTTTTAAAGAAAACTCGTTATCCAATCACGCTTAGTCCCTTGACATTCATGATATAATCAACAATAGGCTTTGAAAACTGCTGTTATAAAATAGTGTGTTTGAAACGCTTAGTTACAAACGTTTGAAGGAGTTATTGTTGTGAAGTTCAAAAAGGTAAACAAATTGACAAATTACTGTATCGGCGGGATTTTGCTTTATGCTTTATACATCGCCTATACTCACCATTATTTAGGAGAAGAACAGCTTGTTTCATTGCTGACTAAGAGTTCCTATTCTCCAGCACTTATTTTTTCTACATTATTGACAGGATTGAAATTTATTCTTTATTTTCTGCAGACATCAGTCAATATGGTGCGCAGAAAAAAACAGAGAAGACAATTGCTGATAGTCGTAGCGATTTTGCTGGTGATCTACTTTTTACCGGTCTTATCTACGTATTATCATCAAGTATTGCGTGCTTTTTAGAAAGCAGAATATGAAAATAAAAATACAAGGTCTTTTGTAGTGACCCCAAAAGTGAAATTTTTATGGAGTGGAGAGATCCACTCCGTTTTTTGTTCATTTAGCGCCTCATCGATGCTCCTGTAAGGTTTATTTTTCAATTTACAGAACTTCTGAACGAGAAAGCCCACGGTTTTAATCGTGGGATGATAGTGAAATAGGTATGAGGGTTCTCTACTGAGAACTCGAAAACCTAAATCTATCCTTTCTCGTTTTTTTGTTGCACACAACCATATGTTCTGCTGATTAACTTAGCATACGGAAATATGCTACAATGAATTCATGGAAGAATATCGTAGAACCAAGACAACAGTAAGTTTAATCAACTATCATTTTGTTTTTTGCCCTAGATACCGACGGAAAATATTTTTAAATTCAAAACTTGATTTGCGGTTTAAAGAGTTAGTTAATCAAATTGCTGATAATCATGATTTTAAGGTTGTTGCTTTAAAAACAGATACAGACCATTGTCATTTGTTTTTGAATGCGCTGCCGACGTATAGTCCTGCGGACATAATGGCGAAAGTGAAAGGGGTACTTCGAGAATTTTGCGTGATGAATTTCCAGAGTTAAAGGCTATGCCCAACCTCTGGACAAGCAGTTATTTCGTTTCTACCGCAGGAAATGTATCTAGCCAAACAATTAAACGATACGTAGAAAATCAACGAAAGAGATGACGACCATGTCTCAAGCAATGACGGTAAAAATAAAGCTTGATCCAACAAATGCACAAACAGAATTAATTCAAACGTCTTCTTTGGCTTATATTGAGACAGTCAATTTATTAGTTTCTGAAATGATTGTGGCTGAGAAAGTAACGAAAAAAACATCTAAAGACGTTTATGCTCCATTGAATAGTGCCGTTAAAAATCAAGCTATCCGCGACGCAAAATCCGTTTTTCAAAAAGCAAAGAAAAGTCATTTTAAGAATATCCCTGTCTTGAAGAAACCAGTTATTATTTGGAATAATCAGAATTTCACTATTTGCCCTTCTGGAATTAAGATGCCCTTTGTGATTGATGGAAAGTCCAAGAAGATTGAAATTGCGGCAGATATTCCTGAATATGAGCGCTCTCTTTTAAAAAATGCTAGTAAGATCGGCACTCTACGGATCACTAGAAAAGGGGCTCACTATGTGGCTCAGATTGCTATTGAAATGTCTGAGAAGCTAAACACATCGACGAAAATAATGGGTGTCGACTTAGGTATTAAGATTCCTGCGGTATGTTGCACAGAGGATAACGAAGTTAAATTTTCTGTCAATGGACGTATGAATAAATATATTCGACGCTATCATAATTCTCGTAGAAAAGAGTTAGGAAAAGCTAAGAAATTAAGCGCCTTAAAAAAATCAAAAGATAAAGAACAGCGTTGGATGAAAGACCAAGATCATAAAATCAGCAGGGAAATCGTAGATTTTGCTGTTAATCATAATATCGGAATTATTCGTTTAGAAAAATTGGCGAATATCCGCAAACAGACAAGAAAAAGTCGTAAAAACAACCATTCTTTAAGTAATTGGTCATTCTATCGTCTAGCATCTTTTATCGAATATAAAGCAAATTTAGTTGGTATTAAAGTTGAATATGTTAATCCAGCCTACACCAGTCAAAGATGTCCGAATTGTGGGTACCAACATCATGCAAAAGACCGAAAGTATTATTGTTCTGATTGTGGATATATCGGTCATAGAGATATTGTCGGTGCAAAAAATATCATTTATGCACCTGTACTTGATGATAAAAGTCGAGTAGCCTAAACAGCTATATGCTCTGGTTTAGGACGGGGTATTGGCATACCCTTAGCTTTGGGCTAGTACAAAACAGAAATGGACAGCGTACGGTCTGGCACCAAAGAATCCCACCTTAATTCCGTAGGAATGAGACTTGCGACTTAAGTCGTGGGAGTGTCAAGGTACAATAGGATCAAGGAGGGGTAGACATGACGATTTATGATTTTCAAGTCACGTCTGAAGAGGGCGAGACTTATTCATTGGAGCGTTATCGCGATAAAGTGGTAGTGATCGTTAATACGGCGACCAAATGCGGTCTGGCTCCGCAGTTCAAGGGACTAGAAGAAATCTATGACACATATCAAAAACAAGGACTGGTAGTATTAGGTTTTCCTTCTAATCAATTTAAGCAAGAACTTGATTCTAGCAAGGATGCCGCAGAAAATTGTCGGATGACCTATGGCGTGACATTTCCGATGCATGAAATCAATGATGTGAACGGAGATAACGCGTTACCGTTATTTCGCTATTTGCAAGAGCAAGCACCAGGTACGATCGGAAAAGCCTTAAAATGGAATTTCACTAAATTCCTGATCGATCGCAATGGGCAGGTAGTACAGCGTTTTGCTCCTCAAACCGATCCGCAAAAGATGACTGATGCAATAGAAACATTATTAAGTGAAAAATAAATACGAGCTCTCTGAGCGGTCAGGTTTTTGACTGTTTAGAGAGCTTTTTCTTGCATTAAAATAGATAAATTGGAATAATACCTCAATTTTTTGGTTCAAACAGATTGACAAATTACATACATCGTTTTATCTTACTTTGTAAAGCGATGTATATAGATAGAGGAGGTTATTCTGTGGAACTGGATAAGGAAATTTTGAGAGGTTATATCGATCCAATCATTTTGAGTATCTTAGCGAGAGAAGACAGTTACGGTTATGAAATCGCGAAAGAAGCCAAACGATTGAGCGATGAGGCCTTCGAATTAAAAGAGGGCACATTATATGTCTCCTTCAAACGATTAGAAAAAAACGGCTATGTCACAAGTTATTGGCAAGAAGGGCAGGCCGCCAGAAGAAAATACTATCATTTAACAGATAAAGGTCTCGCCTTTGTCAAACATAAAAAACAAGAATGGAACTTTATCAAAAAATTGATGGATACTTATTACGAAGGGATCGAAGAAAAATGACATTTACACCAAAAACAGAAGAAGCGATCACTAAATTCGCTAAAGAACAATCAAAAATACACTTGATAAAAATGAATTGAGTTATTTTGAACGTTTAGAATTGAAGGCCAGAGAATTACAAGAAAAGACGAAAAAGAACTTTTCGACAAATCGGGAAGAGGACGTCGAAGAGTTGACGAGTTATATGCGAGATTATATGAACCAATTAGTTGCTGAGGAGCATTTATCTGAGGCAGACGCGCTGGAAAAAGCTAAAAGTGTTTTCTATGTCAAGCGAACAAGACCAGAAGAAGAAAAAGAGCTGGAACGAATCGCTTATTATGAAAGTATCGATCCGGCAACGGAAGAAGCCATTGGATTGGCCTATGGCAGTCGGATCATTCTTGGAATCGTTTTGGGTGCGATCATCGGTATTTTTGGACAAATCTATTATGACGGTACAATCTGGGGAATCGTTTTATGGATCATGATCGGTCTGGGGATGTTATTAGGTGTCGGTTTAGGGCTGGCCAGTCATGCAGGTATTTCAAAAAGTCGTGGTAAGTAATACTTTTTTATAGAAAGAGGTAACCAGCTAAATAGGCAAAACATCTTTAAAAAACTTTAACAAGACCTGCTTATTCTCTTGATCAATAGAAAACAAGCATAATTTTTGTTCTTTCCCTGTTCTTTTTGATACAACTTAATAAATCGTTTACTATAATAGCTTTATTATGACATAGGGGGAGAAGCGTATGGGAGGGAAATTTGACAGGTTTGAAAAAACGATCAGCTTGAGTGTCGATGTTTTGTTAGCAGTTTTGATCATCATCGTATTGATTACTATGGGGGAAGCAGTTTATACGATCTTCAGCCAAATGATTCCACTGCATTCCTTCAGCTCGTTATCTGTTTTGATCGAAGAAATCGCGACATTGTTTATTTTGTTGGAAATCATCTTGATGCTGTTGAGATATGTCAAAGAAGGTCACCATATTCCAGTGAGGTATTTGATTTTGATCAGTATCACAGCAATCCTTAGAGAGTTGCTGTTGGCTCATGGTAGCGGATTGGAAACCCTGTTTTTATCCGGAGCGATTCTTGTTTTGGTTTTAGTCCTTCTGCTTTTAGAAAAAATCAAAGCCTTCCATACGAAAAAATCAAAATAAATTTGGAAGCAAAGATCCCAACGGCAACGTAAAAGATAACGTTACCGCTGGGATTTGTTTCGAAAGGTATTCTACTGGACTTTAGAAGAGGTAGGGATCGCGATGATAAAAGCAGTCCCTGTCTCAGAACTTTCCAGTGTCAACAGCCAGTCATGTTTTTTGATGATGGAGGAAACGATGAACAAACCTAAGCCAGTCCCGCCATCTGCCGATTTTGTCGTATAAAAAGGTGTGAAGATCTCCTGCTGAATTTCTTTCGGAATACCAGGTCCATTGTCTTTGATTTGTAAAATCGCAAAATCTTTTGTTTTATATTTTGCTGAACGACCTTCAAAGTATTTCTTTTGGAGATCTGTGGGCTTGTTCAAATGGATTTTTATCTGGGCATCGTTTCCCGCCGCTTGATAAGCATTAGTGATCAGATTATAAAGCAGTACTTGCAAATCATCTTTTTCGAACATACTTTTCCCAACATGTTTCGTTTTCAACTGAATCTCTACTGATTTGGGAATAAGGAAACGCATTGTTTGGACGGCTTCATCAACCACAGCTTTCAAATTATGCTTTGATCGGGAAGTGGCAGTGTTTTTAGAAAAGCGCAGCACGTTGTTGGCCAAACGTTGCCCTTTTTGAGCAGCTTGATAGACTTCTTGCAGATCTCCATGCAGTACTTCATCTTCTTGATGTTCGTCCAACAAAAGCTGGAGATTTCCCAACAGAGGCGTCAAGAAGTTGTTCATATCATGGACGATAGAAGTAGTCAATAAACCGATCGTTTCCAATTTGGAAGCCTGCAAGAAACTTTTTTCCAATTTATATTGCTGCAGTTGCAGTGCTTGGGTTTCTTTGAGACGGATATTTTCAACATAGATCTGATTTCGTCGATAGTAACTCCGAAGACTTAAAATGATTAAAAGTGTCAGCGCTAAAAGCAGTGAAAACAAGCCGATAAGGATTAAGATTTCTTGCAGAACCAGTCCGTTTCTTTCTTTGAAGTCAGCGCTGCTGGCAATGATCCAATGGGCTTTACCGATTTTCAAACGTTGAAAAGCGCTCATTTTTAGTGTCCTCGTCGGCGTTTTATCCGTCCACCAGTAAGAGTAATAGGTCAGCGTGCCATGAGATTTACTTGCTTGGACTTTTTGCAGACGTTCTAAATCTGAGAAATCCAAATCGGGATATCTTTTCTTACGATCCCCAATGATGTCCCAGCCGATTTGTTTTTTGTCAGGGTGAGCGATCACTTGGAATTCTTGGTTTTTGATCATCGTATATCCGTAATAGTCATTATCGGTAGTCAAGATCTCATTTTCGTACAGCTGTTCAAGATTTAGAGGAACTACTAAAGTTCCTTGCATTTTTCCGGCAGTATCGACTACTTTTTGATAAAGATTGATATAGGACGCATGTTCAGTAAAATATTCAGCGCCGTTGCCTTCGACTGTACCCTGCAGTGCTTGTGTATAATAAGGATCTTTGAGGACAGCGGCGGATATTTTGTCGGTTTTTTGCAAAGTATCATTTGTGAAACGGTAGCCTTCCAGTAATTTTCCGTTGCTGTCAATAAAGTATACAGCCTCCAGCGCTTTATTTGCGCGGCGAAATTCGTGATTTAATTTGTTTTCTTCTAATAATTTGTCTCCAGCGGACTCTTTAAAAAAGTCAGTGGTATAATTTTCTAAAATATCTGAGTAATTCTTGATAGACAAGGACAAGATCTTGGTAGCATAGTCATTGATTTTGACTAATTGATTTTTACCCATTTTTAAAGCGTGATCTCGTGTGCTATTATAGCTGATGACAGTTAAAACGATCCCTACGATCGTTAAGAGAGCTACACCGATCAAACTGAGATGCAGCCATTTGCTTGAAGGTTTGTTTTGCATAGCAGATCCTTTCAAAAATCCAAAAGAGGGAGAAGTTAAAATGCATAGTAATAAAATTTTGATCGTCGATGATGATCCGGCGATCCGCCGCTTGATCTGGAAGACTTTGCAGTCTACTGGGATCTTGATTTATCAAAGCGATTCTATCGAAAAGACCATCGATATCATGTCGCGGGTTACTTTTGATCTGTATCTTTTAGATATTACATTGGAATATGAAAATGATGGGTATCACCTTGCACAATTGATCCGCGAAAAAGATCCGTTAGTGCCCATCATGTTTCTCAGCGGGAAAAATAGCGAAGATGACATGATCACAGGACTGGAAGTCGGAGCGGATCAATATATCACAAAACCTTTCTCCCCTAAACTGCTGAAGGCGCAAATCGTAGCCATGCTCAATCGCGGCCAAGTCATCAAAAAGCAAAGCTACTCCGCACCAAGTGATGAATTACGAATAGGGGATTTTCGATTTGATAAAACACGGTATCAATTTTTCAAAAAGGATCAGCTGATCAAGCTTTCTTCAAAAGAAACACAACTGATGCAGTTCTTTTTGGAGCATCCTAATCAGGTTTTTTCAAAAGAACAGATTTATCAAAGTGTCTGGGAAGAC
The DNA here is from genome assembly GCF_900604485.1 of Enterococcus mediterraneensis. Taxonomy (NCBI): domain Bacteria; kingdom Bacillati; phylum Bacillota; class Bacilli; order Lactobacillales; family Enterococcaceae; genus Enterococcus; species Enterococcus mediterraneensis. The sequence goes on along the minus strand of NZ_UWOP01000002.1, from coordinate 126,212 downwards.
GGTGAACTAGACAACAACACGATCATGGTCTTTATCAATCATCTGCGCAATAAAATCGAAGACGATCCTAAAAATGCCCGCTACCTGCGGACGATCTGGGGGATCGGCTATACCTTCATACCGACGGGAGAGGAATAGCAGGATCAGGAAGGATGCCTTCCAATAAAGCAAAATAAATACTTAAAGACAGCAGATCCGCGGCACCGCCCGGACTTAAATTACGCTGGATCAAGACAGCATCATACTTTATTAATTCATCAACCAATTTTTCACTAGGAAGATTGGCTTGATGGATTTTTTTCATTTCGTCTTTTACTAACTGCCAAGCAGAAAAACCGCCGCGATGCAAAAGATTATTGTCTTCGATCTCGCTCATCAAAAGGACCAGTACCCGCAACAAGATAACTTGAGGATCTTCAGGCTGTGCTGTTCGTAAAAAGGGCAGTACGAAATCAGCCAGCGCTGGATATCCTTTTGCAGCTTCCCCGCGGATACCGGTGATCCCGTTTTCCAAATACAATCTTTCACCGTAGGAAAGTGTCGTTTTTAGATGCAGATCGCTAAAATCTTTTTGGATCAGATTTTGTGTCATTGACGCGCTGATTTTCAGGACTTCCGCGGTATCTTTTTCTGAGAAGGGCAATTGCTGACAGGACTGAAGATAAAACCCTGTTGCCCCCAATAAAACCGCTAATGAAAAATTAGCGCCTTTGTGGGTATTGACGCCGTTTGTAGCAGTCAGCATCGCTTTTTCCGCAAAGATCCCCAGTTGCCGCAGCTTGTCAAACAATGTTTCCAAATCGCCTTGATGGGTATAGCCGGCTTCAAAATATTCCACAAAAAACGGCGACAAACCTTGGATACTTGCTATAAACGTCTGATAATCCATATCTTGATGGGCGCCGTTGGTTTGCCGGTCTACCAGTCCCGGTTTTGGCGTCAAAAAAACCTCGTAGAAAAGGGCTTTTTCCGCATAATCGGCTATTTGCTTTGAAAAGGGGTTACTCAATTTGATGACGCTCCATTTCTTTGATGATGAATTGCAGTGAGCGGTCCAAGTGTTCATGGGTGATCAGCGTGATCTGCTCGATATCATTTGTTTTCATGCCGCGATAGATCAGCCAATGCTCTTCCAACGCTTTTGAACGGCGCTCAGATGCCCGGATCGCGATATCGCGAAAATAGACCAGATAGGCTTGCAGTTCTGTCACGATTTCTTTCAAACGCAGCATCTGGCTTTTTTGATAGATAAATGAATTGAAATCAGAAAAGTTCGTAAGCAGTTCATCAACTTTATCCTCACGATTAAAAGCTTCCCCTTGTTCTAAAAGGGCTTTTAATTCTTCAAAGTCTTGCTCGTTCATTTTTTCCATTGCTCGGATCGTTGCCAACGTATCCAGTGATTTTCTTATATCATAAATTTCATAGGCGTCTTTGATGCTGATTCCTCTGACGATCACACCGATCTTAGGGATATGTTCTACTAATTGTTCTGCCGCTAATTTTTGTAAAGCAAAGCGGATAGGGGTACGACTGATATTCAATGTTTCGGAAAACTCTTTTTCATTGATCCGTTCACCAGCAGGAATATCTCCTAGAATGATGGTTTTACGGAATGCTTCATAAACTAAGTGTTTCAATGGTTTATTTTGTGATAGATCCAGATTTTTATTGACCGCTGCAATGATGGGGCTCATAACTGTCTCCTTTTTTGGAATGATTTTCTTCATAATAATTGATGAAACAAGAATATTCCAGCGATAATTTGCGTCTTTCTCATTTTGTTTGTTAAACTAAAACCGAGGCGTAGTGAGCGCCTCGGTCTGATGATGCTGGATTTATTGTGGGATGTATAATGGCATATGTCCCAAAAGAACGATCGTAACAACAAAAATGATAAAGATACCAAGAGCGTATTTAGCGGCTTCTTTTTGCCATTGTCCCATATCCAAACCTGTCAAACGCAACAGCAAGTAGATGAATGCGACTAATGGGCTCAATAAGTGGAACGCTTGCCCCATTAAAGAAGCTAAAGCCATTTCCATATTTGTGAAGCCGTATGCTTGACCGGCTTCGGCTAGGACTGGCAAGACGCCAAAGTAGAAGCCGTCGTTGGAAATAAAGAAAGTACCTGGCGCTGAGATCAATGCGATGACTAATCCCCAGAAACCAGCCAGCTGTTTAGGGATGATTTGGGTAAAGCTGTTTGCCAAGGCTTCTGCCATTCCAGAGCCTTGGAATAGTCCCATGAAAACACCTGCGGCAAATACCAAGATAACTACTTGAACAGCGTCGCCGCCGTTTGCACCGATACGTGCGGACTGATCTTTTAATACTGGGTAGTTGACCATCAATGCGATACAAGTACCGATCAAGAATAAGAAGAGCGGCGGCATTTCAATTGCTGAGATAAATGATCCACCTACTAGCCAAGCAATCAATCCGATCGTCAATACAGCGTTGAAAATGAAGTTTTTAGGACGACGGATCTCTAATGTCTCTGGATCTGTAACCGTGGTCATTTCCTCGATTTCAGCAGCTGTCAGTTCAGTGATACCTAAGCGGGCACGTTCTTGTTTACCCATGCGTCGAGCAACGAAAAAGATGACATAAAGAATGGAAAGGATCATCCCTGGTGCTAGATAGGTCAAGATGTCTGCATCCACATTCAACACAGCCATTGCCCGTGCAGTTGGTCCGCCCCAAGGCAATAGGTTCATGATCGTGTTTTGCAAGATGATCAATACACCGAGATTCATCATTTTCATATCCAATTTTTTATAGATCGGAATAAATGCTGAACAACAGATCAATGTGGTGGTGGTTCCATCCCCATTTAGAGAAACAGCAGCGGCAACGACTGCTGTTGCCATCAATACTTTCATCGGATCACCTTTCGCAAACAAGATCATTTTTTTGGTGATCGGATCGAATAAACCAGCATCCAACATGATAGAAAAGTACAAAATAGCAAACAGGAGCATGATCCCTGTATTAGAAGTCGTTTTGATCCCTTCTAATACGAAATCACCGAGATTACCTTTGTTTGAAACACCCGTCAACAAAGCGATGATCGTAAAGATCAATGGGATCACGACTAATGAAGTGAACGGGGACATTTTTTTCCGCATGATCACGAACATGAAGACGATGATCATAGCATAGGACAATACGGTTAATAACATTTTTACTTCTTCCTTCCTCACTTTTTGTAAGCGTTGTCAAGCGTCATCAATAAAAAAACGAAAGGATATTATTAATAATTTCACAATCTAAGCTTTTTAATAATTTGATTCCGCTTGTTGACCAAAGAATAATCAAAAATAAAAAAAGTTAAAAGAAGAATCGAATAAAAAAACAGAAAAAAAACAATTTTTATCCAACATTCTTATCAGGTACTTAAAAATTTATTAATATTTTCTTAACGCCCAGCATAACCTTGATATGATAGGCTTTCTTAGAAAAAACGCTTAATTGGAACAGAAAAAGAACAATTTTTATTGATCTGTCAGCTAGTACACAAATGTATAACGAATATAATAAACATGACAAAAGATTACTAGAAGGGAGTGGGGATATGCGATTGTTTAAGAGATTGTTCACAAAAGAACAAGAGACGGAGGAACGACCTCCCTTAGTCAAAAATGACAGTTCTAAAAACGACATTTCTAAAGAAGAACAATGGGAGCCGATACCGGAATTTATTGAAGCAGATCAAAAGGACTACGAATTAGTCAGTGTGATCGCGACAGCGATCGCAGCAGGAGATCACCCGGAAAGGCAGTTTGTAGTGAAAAAAATTCTGCAGCGTAATCCAGAAGCCCGGACTGTGGCGATCATCGCCGCAAGTTTAGCCGCTGAGATGCAGGATGACAGCCGATTGATCGTTAGAAAAATAGCAAGGAAAAAATAGATTGGAGGAGTAATATGTTACGCAAATTTAAAATCTCAATTGATGGTAAAGAATATTTAGTAGAAATGGAAGAAATCGGGGGTGTCCCACAACCGGCTGCACCGGTTCAGCAATCTGCACCTGCTGCGCAACCTGCACCTGAACCAGTTGTTCAAGAAGCACCAGCTCCAGCGGCAAGCGCGCCAACAGCAGCTGCCGGCAGTGATGCCATGACTGCGCCGATGCCAGGTACGATCTTGCGTTTATTAGTTAATGTAGGAGATCAGGTACAAGAAAATCAACCACTGATGATCTTAGAAGCTATGAAAATGGAAAATGAAGTAGTTGCTGGAAAAGCAGGAACAGTTTCTGGTATCCATGTGACACAAGGACAGATCGTCAATGCTGGCGATGCATTGATCACGATCGATTAAAAATTTTTAAGGGAAATTTTTCTCCAACATTCAATTAAGCGGAATGGAACAAATTAGAAGGAAGTGAAATTGTGGAAACACTTATACAAGGGATCACATCAATTACTGGTGGGCAGATTATTATGATGCTCATTGGGGCGTTGTTGATGTATTTAGGGATCAAAAAAGAATATGAACCGACATTGCTTGTGCCGATGGGGCTGGGCACGTTATTAGTCAATTTTCCAGGCACCGGCGTTTTGACACAAACTGTAGGCGGTGTCGAGCAAGAAGGAGTCTTTGATATTCTTTTCAAAGCAGGGATCGGCACCGAGCTGTTTCCATTACTGATCTTTATCGGAATCGGCGCAATGATCGATTTTGGGCCATTACTACAAAATCCATTCATGTTGCTTTTCGGAGCGGCAGCGCAGTTCGGGATTTTCTTTACGATCATTGTTGCAGTTTTATTTGGATTTGATATTCGGGAAGCTGCTTCTATCGGGATCATCGGCGCCGCTGACGGACCAACTTCGATTTTTGTTGCTAATACATTGGCAGAAAATCTATTAGGACCGATCACGGTGGCAGCTTATTCTTACATGGCGTTAGTTCCAATCATCCAACCAGTTGCCATCAAAGCTGTTACAACGAAAAAAGAACGTCAAATACGGATGCATTACAAAGCAGAAAATGTGTCGAAAATGACAAAAATTCTATTCCCGATCATTATTACGATCGTAGCAGGCTTCATCGCACCGATCTCACTTCCGTTAGTTGGATTCTTGATGTTCGGTAACTTATTGCGAGAATGCGGCGTATTGGAACGTCTTTCTCTTACCGCGCAAAATGAACTGGTCAATATCGTCAGCATCCTGTTAGGTTTGACGATCTCATTCAAAATGCAGGCTGATCAATTCTTGAATATCCAAACATTGATGATCATCGCTTTTGGTTTGGTGGCATTTGTTATGGATTCTATCGGCGGTGTCTTGTTCGCAAAATTATTGAACTTGTTCCGTAAAGAAAAGATCAATCCAATGATCGGTGCCGCTGGGATCTCAGCATTTCCAATGTCCAGCCGCGTGATCCAAAAAATGGCTACAGATGAAGATCCGCAAAATTTTGTATTGATGTATGCTGTCGGTGCGAATGTTTCAGGACAAATCGCTTCGGTTATCGCCGGCGGATTATTACTGGCATTCTTTAGTTAAGGAGGAGAGAAAATGAGTTTTGATATGGCAGATATTTGGACAGCATTGGAATTGATGCTTTTCGGAATGGGCGGCGTCTTCTTAGTATTGTTTATTTTGTATTTGGTTTCTCAGGCGTTATTGAAAGTCTTTCCTGCCACTAAGAAATAGGAAGGGATGCAAGCATGTTCGTCTTAAAAAGATTATGGCTGGATCGGGATAAAAAAGCCTATGAGCGTTGGTCCGAATTGATGACAAAAGCCGGTCTGAGTCCAAAAGAACAAGTGGAATATACTGTTGGGATATACGCTGGTGAACGATTGGCGGCGATCGGTTCTTTTGACCGCAACATCATTAAATGTGTCGCAGTCTGCAAAGATTTTCAATCTGAGAATCTATTGACCCAAATTGTGATGCATCTGATGGAACGTATGAGAGAAGAAGGGAATACCCATATCTTCCTTTATACAAAACCGCAAAACGAAGCGATCTTTCATTCGTTGGGTTTTCGAAAAATCATCAACAGTGAACAGATCCTTTTCATGGAACAAGGAACACCGGATTTTTCAATGTACCTCCAACAACTGACAGAAGTACGGAAAAACGAACAGTCAGCCGGGATCGTCATGAACGCCAATCCTTTCACGAAGGGGCATCAATACCTGGTGGAGACCGCCGCAAAAGCCAATCGGCAAGTATATGTCTTTGTCGTATCCGAAGATCGTTCCGAGTTTACTACAAAAGAACGGTTGGAGCTGGTGAAGCTAGGGGTGGCTCATCTGGACAATGTTACCGTTGTACCGACAAATGATTATCTGGTCTCTTCGGCGACATTCCCATCGTATTTTTTGAAGGATCGTGCGGAAGCTGACCTAGCCAAGGTCCAAGCACGTTTTGACGCGGCATTGTTTAAAGAAAAAATCGCGCCGGTACTGAACATTACCAAACGCTATGTCGGGGAAGAACCTTTTTCTAAAGTGACGGAGATCTACAACCAAAGCATGGCGGAAGTTTTCGGCCACGAGATCCAACTGGTAGTTTTACCTAGAAAAGAGATCCGTCAACAAGTCATTAGTGCGACAAAAGTACGTGAAGCGATCAAAAACAAAGATGAACAGCTGCTGGCGGCATTTTTGCCAGAAACAACTTATGATTATTTAAAAGCGCATAAAAAGATATAGGGGTGAGCAACATCGTGAAAATAGTTAAAAATGCAGTCGCTGGGACCGTTGAATCCAGTGACATCATGATCACCATCGATGCAAATGAAGTCGATGAGATTTCCATTGATCTAGAAAGCAGCGTGGAAAAACAATTCGGTCAGCAAATCCGCAAAGTGATCGAAGAAACACTTAAAAATTTAGGCGTAACAGCCGCTAAGATCACAGCTATCGATAAAGGCGCGTTAGACTGTACCATCCAAGCTCGGACGATTACAGCCGCACATCGCGGGGCTGAAAAAGAGACCTATGATTGGAAGGAGATAGATTCATGGAACGCTTAAGAAGAACGATGATGTTTGTTCCCGGTGCCAATGCAGCGATGCTGCGCGACGCACCGCTTTATGGCGCAGACTCGATCATGTTTGATCTGGAAGATGCTGTCTCATTAAAAGAAAAAGATTCCGCACGGATGCTGGTACACTTCGCGTTACGGACATTTGATTACAGCAGTGTCGAAACAGTTGTTCGGATCAATGGGTTAGATACAGTCGGAGCAATCGATATCGAAGCGATGGTTTTGGCAGGTGTGAATGTTATCCGTTTGCCTAAAACAGAGACCGCGCAAGATATCGTGGATGTCGATCAAGTAATCACTAAAGTAGAAGAAGAAAATGGCATCACAGTGGGAACCACTAAGATGATGGCGGCCATTGAATCAGCAGCGGGTGTTTTAAATGCGCCTGAGATTGCCAAAGCATCAGACCGCTTGATCGGTATCGCGTTGGGGGCAGAAGATTATGTCACCAACATGAAAACAAAACGCTATCCTGATGGACAGGAATTATTCTTTGCCCGCAGCATGATCTTACACGCGGCGCGGGCTGCCGGTATCGCGGCGATCGACACGGTGTACTCCGACGTCGATAACACAGAAGGCTTCAAAGAAGAAGTGATGCGTATCAAACAACTTGGTTTCGATGGCAAGTCTGTTATCAATCCTCGTCAGATTCCACTCGTCAATGAGATCTATGCCCCTAATGAGCGGGAGATCCAAAACGCCAAGGAAGTCATTTGGGCGATTCGTGAAGCGGAAGCAAAAGGTTCCGGTGTGATTGCTTTAAACGGCAAGATGATCGACAAACCGATCGTTGAACGAGCAGAACGTGTGATTGCTTTGGCAAAAGCAGCGAAATTGATCACTGAGGAGGATATTTAGTCATGGTCATGAATAAAGTAGGAAAAGAGATCCCTCAAACATATGCCGATCAATATGGCGTATACGAAGGAGAACTTGCACATATCACACCTTATCAAGAGGCTAACCGCAAAATCAAACCGGTTAAACCTCGCGATAACAAAATAGTAGGCAGTATTCGAGAAGCCATCGAAAAAACCGGCCTGAAAGACGGCATGACGATTTCCTTCCATCATCATTTTCGTGAAGGGGATTATGTCATGAATATGGTTTTGGCAGAAATCGCAAATATGGGGATCAAAAACCTTTCCATCGCGCCAAGTTCTATCGCCAATGTCCATGAACCGTTGATCGAACACATCAAAAATGGTGTGGTTACTAATATCACTTCCAGCGGCTTGAGAGACAAAGTCGGTGCGGCGATCTCTTCTGGGATCATGGAAAATCCGGTAGTGATCCGTTCTCATGGGGGACGTGCCAGAGCTGTCGCGGCCGGTGATATCCATATCGATGTCGCTTTTCTCGGAGCGCCAAGCTCTGATGAATATGGAAATGCCAATGGAACTGTCGGAAAAGCGACTTGCGGATCATTAGGATACGCGATGATCGATGCAAAATATGCCGATCAAGTAGTGATCATTACCGATACCTTAGTGCCGTTTCCTAATACACCGATCAGCATCCCACAAACAGATGTAGATTATGTCGTTGAAGTCGATGCTATCGGTGATCCAGCAGGGATCGCAAAAGGGGCGACTCGTTTCACAAAAAATCCGAAAGAATTATTGATCGCAGAATATGCAGCCAAAGTGATCACCAATTCGCCTTATTATAAAGAAGGATTTTCTTTCCAAACCGGAACCGGCGGCGCAGCATTAGCAGTTTCCCGATTTATGCGGGAAGCAATGCTGAAAGACGGTATCAAAGCAAGTTTCGCACTTGGTGGGATCACCAATGCGATGGTGGAACTTCTGGAAGAAGGTTTGGTCGAAAAAATCATGGATGTCCAGGACTTCGATCATCCGTCAGCGATTTCTTTAGGAACCAACAGCAATCATTATGAGATCGATGCGAACATGTACGCTTCACCTTTGAGCAAAGGCTCCGTGATCAATCAGCTGGATACCGCGATCTTGTCTGCTTTAGAGATCGACACAGATTTCAACATCAACGTGATCACCGGATCAGATGGTGTAATCCGCGGTGCGTCTGGTGGACACTCAGATACAAGTATGGCGTGCAAGATGAGCTTAGTGATCGCACCGATCGTTCGCGGACGTATCCCAACAATTGTTGACAAAGTCAATACTGTGGTGACCCCAGGAACCAGTGTGGATGTCGTTGTCACAGAAGTCGGGGTCGCTATCAATCCGAACCGACCAGATTTGATGGAACACTTTAAAAAATTGGATGTTCCTCAATACACGATCGAAGAATTAAAAGAAAAAGCCTACAGTATCGTTGGCAAACCGGAACCGATCCAATACGGCGATAAAGTCGTTGCATTGATCGAATACCGAGATGGTACATTGATCGATGTGGTAAAAAATGTCTAATGATCTATTTGATGGACCAACGATCATTCTGCCTGAAATGCTGGAAGCTAGAGAGAGCCGAGCAGCTGCTCAAAAAGAAATCTTGACAGCTAATCACGACGCGGCGTTGTTATCAGCGACAATGAACATTCCCGGACCGGTGAAAAATTCACCTACTTTAACGAAAATTTTCGAAGAGATGATCGAAACAATTGAAAGCCGATTATTCAATGTTTCGGTCGCCCATCTTTATCGCAGCAAAAAAACCGGTCCGGAATATTACTTGGCTGTTTCCTTAACCAGCCAAGAACTGAAAAAACAAATGGTGACAATCGAAGAGACCCATCCTTATGGCCGCTTGATGGACTTAGACGTGCTTTGGCTGGAAGATGGCGACATCAAGAGCGTCAGCCGACAAGAACTCGGGCTGCCAAGAAGACGCTGCTATGTTTGCCAACAAGATGCCAAAGAATGCGGACGCTCACGAAAACACACAGTAGCCGAGATGCATCAGGCAATCGCAACAATTATAAACAATGGAAAGGGGCACTGTAATGACTAAAAAAATCCTTTTTACGGAAACGGTGTTGCGGGATGGACAGCAAAGTTTGATCGCGACTCGGATGCCGACTTCAGATATGCTGCCGATTCTTCAAACCATGGACGAGGCAGGATTTCATGCCCTTGAAATGTGGGGCGGCGCGACATTTGACTCATGTATCCGTTTCTTAGATGAAGATCCATGGGAAAGATTGCGGCAGATCCGTAAACAAGTTAAAAATACAAAATTGCAAATGCTATTGCGAGGGCAAAATCTATTAGGCTATAAAAACTACGCTGATGATGTGGTTCGGGCATTTGTAGAAAAATCAGTTGAAAACGGGATCGATGTGATCCGAGTATTTGATGCTTTGAATGATACTCGTAATCTGAAGACATCGATCACCACTGCTAAAGAAGCCGGCGGCCACTGCCAAACAGCGATCTCTTATACTACGAGTGCGATCCATACGGTAGATTATTTTGTTAAATTGGCAAAAGAAATGGCTGAAGCTGGGGCGGACTCCATCTGCATCAAAGATATGGCGGGAGTATTAACACCGCAAACCGGTTATGAATTGGTGGCTAAGATCAAAGATGCTGTGGCTTTGCCTTTAGAAGTCCATACCCATGCTACCAGCGGAATCTCCGAAATGACATATCTGAAGGTTGCCGAAGCCGGCGCGGATATCATCGATACGGCGATTTCTTCTTTTGCCGGTGGAACAAGTCAGCCAGCAACTGAATCAGTCGCTATTGCGCTAGAAGATATGGGATTTGAGACAGGTCTGAAGATGGAGAAACTAGCCGAAATGGCGGAATACTTTAATCCGATCCGTGATCGCTTCCGCAATGAAGGGATCTTGAATCCAAAAGTAAAAGATATCGAACCAAAAACATTGATATATCAAGTTCCTGGCGGAATGCTGTCTAACCTTTTGAGCCAATTGACAGAGCAGGGACTCCAAGATAAATACGAAGAAGTTTTAGCAGAAGTCCCTAAAGTCCGTGCTGATCTGGGGTTTCCTCCATTGGTGACACCATTGTCGCAAATGGTAGGGACCCAATCATTGATGAACGTTATTTCCGGCGAGCGCTACAAACTAGTGCCAAATGAGATCAAAGACTACGTCCGAGGTTTATATGGACGTCCGCCAGCACCGATTGCAAAAGAGGTGCAGGAAAAAATCATCGGCACCGAAGAAGTAGTGACCGTCCGACCAGCGGATCTGATCGAACCGCAATTACCAGGTTTTGCAGAAGAGATCAAAGAATATGCTAAATCAGAAGAAGATGTCTTGATGTACGCATTATTCCCGCAACAAGCCAAAGATTTCTTAGGAAGACGGGAAGATCCTTTCTATGATATTCCGGTACAAACGGTAGATGTACGCATCGATTTAAATTAAAAACAGTTTATAGTATCAATCAAAGAACCCATCACAATCAAAAATTGTCATGGGTTTTTTGGTTGGAAAAGACGTATACTCATTACTGAATATTTCTGTGAATAATATACTTATAATAAAATATATCTATCAAAGTTAGACAAGAAATCGATGCTGTTTTGTACCAATATCGTAAGGTCTATTTGGATATTATTTATTACAATTAAAATAAATTACATGAATTTTCAGAAAAAACTTGTGAAAATTAAGAAATTTGTTAAAATGTCATAAAGATTTAAAAAGGGGGAATTTCATGAAGAATTATAAAAGGTTGTCATTGATACAAAAAATTATTATTGGGATCTTGATTGGTGGGATTTTGGGAGTTGTTGTTCCTTCCTGGGAACCGATCGGGATTTTAGGGGATTTATTCATTGAGGCATTAAAAGGTATCGCGCCGGTTTTAGTTTTTACACTGATCCTTGCTTCATTGGCGAAACATTCCAAAGGGCAGCAGACACATATGAAAACCGTGATCGTTCTTTATTTAGCGGCTACTTTAGTTGCTGCTCTAACAGCTGTTGTCGCGTCCTATCTTTTCCCAGTCAAATTGGTTTTACCGGAATTGACGACTAAATATCAAGCACCGCAAAATTTGAAGGAGATTTTAACCGGTATTTTGACGAATGCCGTGATGAACCCAGTCAAAGCAGTAGCAGAAGGCAATTATTTAGCGATTTTAGTTTGGAGTTGTGTGATTGGGTTAAGTTTGCGGGCATTTAGTGAAACGACTAAAAAGGTCGTTACGGATATTTCTGAAGCTGTCTCCAATGTTGTTCAAATCGTGATCGAGTTGGCACCTTTTGGGATCATCGGCTTAGTTTTCCGTTCCGTTTCTGATATCGGATTGAGCGGGATGGCTGAATACGGGAAACTGATTTTGTTAGTAGTCGGCACGATGCTTTTTGTGGCGTATATTGTTTATCCATTGATGGTCTTTGTATTGCTGCGACAAAATCCGTTTCCGCTGACCTTTTATTGTATGAAAGAAAGCGGGATCCCAGCGTTCTTTACTCGTAGTTCAGCGGTCAATATTCCTATCAATATGGAGTTGTCTGAGAGATTGAAGCTGAACAAGGAATCTTATTCTATTTCGATTCCATTAGGCGCTTCTGCCAACAGTGGGGGAGCTGCTATGACGATTTCTATCATGACATTGGCCACTGCCTATACTTTGGGTATACATGTACCATTCACATTGGCATTTCTTTTGTGCTTGCTGTCTGGGATCTCTGCTACAGGAGCCTCTGGGATCGCTGGCGGAAGTTTATTGCTGATTCCATTAGCCTGCAGCTTGTTCAATATTCCTAATGATATCGCCATGCAAGTGGTGGGCGTAGGTTTTGTGATCGGTGTGATCCAAGACTCTGTAGAAACGGCTGTGAATTCGGCAAGCGACCTATTGTTTACCGCCACCGCTGAATTTTACGACTTGAAGCGGGCGGGAAAACCCGTAGATATCAACGAACGAGTTCGTGAAGCGAAATTATAATAAGAGAATCCGTAGTTGTTGTCTTGAATGAGGCAAGCTGCGGATTTTTTTAGATAAAATATTTTATTCGATATAAAAAAGGCTTGAAAAAAGCAAAAGTCCGCATTTTTAGATTTGAGTCGTCAAATCAAAAGCCGAAAAGAAACGTATAGATTTATATGAGCTTCTAAATGTCAGTCAAGCGTTGTTTGGCCGGCGTCAAAAGGTGAGAGTAGTTCGACGAGATTATAAGAAAAAGTACTGATGGGCTAAAGCCCACCTTGATAGATAATCTTTAGTTTTTTTATTATCTGTATGCAAGCACACTATAAAATAGAATTAGTAATAGATATTTGCTAATATAGCTGAAAGTAGGGAGAAAAAGGATGGAAATTTTAAATTTTGACCACGTAAAACTTATTCGCGAACAAAACGTCCTCTTACAAGATATCAATTGGCACGTCAAATCTGGTGAAGATTGGGCAATACTGGGGTTAAATGGTGCTGGAAAGAGTTTGATGTTGAACATGATATCAGGTAATTTGTGGCCCTCTGAGGGAAAGCTAACTGTCTTGGGAGAATTATTTGGGGAAACGTCAATCCCTGATTTGACGAAACGAATCGGATGGGTGAGCCAGTCATTACAAGAACGCATCCATCGAGAAGAACGGTCTGAATACATTGTTTTATCAGGAAAATTTGCCAGTATCGGAATCTATCAAACATATTCAGAAGGCGATCTAGCAGAAGCTAAACAGCTTTTACGTTCACTTGGAGCTGAAAAACTAATTGGCAAAGCATTTAAGGTCTTGTCTCAAGGAGAGAAACAAATCGTGCTGATTGCACGTGCATTGATGGCTAAACCAGAATTATTGATTTTAGATGAACCATGTAATGGATTGGATCTATTTGCAAAAGAAGATCTATTGGCGCGCATCAAAAGAATGAAACAAGAGATAGATGCGCCAAGTTTATTGTATGTGACCCATCATACAGAGGAAATTTTACCATTTATCAATCATCTGTTAATGATCCGAAATGGCCAGATTTATAAACAAGGACTCCGTAAAGAATTACTAAATGAAGCTACATTGAATGATTTTTATCAACGACCAATTGCTATCCATACGATGAGCGAAGAACGTTTGATGGTTATTCCTAGATAAAAGAAGAATATCTACTATTTTAGTGAGGGTGCTAATGTTGTAAGCATTTTGTTTTCGTTGAACCCCACAAGATTGGATCTTCCGGTACAATTGATAGAAATGAGCGATGAATTTTTTCAAAAGAAAATTTAGTATACTAGGAACGTAAGATAATCATAATTAACAAGTAGAAGAATTAGTATGTATATTATGAATAGCGAAACAAACTGTGAAAAAAATTTCAGATAACCTGATTGTCAGCATACTTTCAGGTTGTCTTTTTTGAGTAAGAAACAGGTATCTATTAACGTAAAGCGGGCACTACAATTTCTAAAAATTATAGTGCCCGTTTTTGGTGCCAAATACTATCACTTTTCTGAGCGATCCTTTGATTGAACCCACCAAAGATTGCCTAAGGGATCCGCAAAACCACCCATAGATCCCATCTCTTCTGTTGGTTCCATTACAGACATTGCGCCGGCTGCCACTGCTTTTTGGTACGTTTCGATCGCATCTTCGACATAAACATACATCTGAACTGGAATCAGTCCATCATTTTTTAATTCTCCGCATACACCAGGACCGCAGCTGCCATCTGCGGAAGTATCCGCAAAATAAACAATGCTGTTGCCGATTTTCATTTCAGCGTGAATAATGCCTTCCGTACCTTCCAATTTATTGATCTTCAATACTTCAGACTGAAACGTTTTTTCAGTAAATTCGATAAATTGTGACGCGTTTAGAACCATAAAATAAGGGACGACCGTTTGTTTTTCTTGTTGTTTTTTCATAGATAAGCTCTCCTTTGAGTTAGGTATTTGTAAAGTGCCAAAATCCACCTTACTCTTTAATCATATAATATTAGTGCAAATGATAAGGTTTTGTTACTATAGACATAGTTAAAACAAAGTTAGTATAAAAAAAGCCGTCATGAACTTTAATGTTTATTTGTAAAGAAAAGAGGTGTGGATAATGAAAGGCATCGAGATAGCGAAAAAGTTGAATATAAGCACAAGCGCATTGCGACATTACGAAGCATGGGAAATCGTTCCAAAAGTTGAGCGAGCTGAAAATGGATATCGTATCTATTCAAAAGAGCATGAAGCGTATTTTCAATGTATCCGTGCATTAAATACGGGATTTGGGATGGACCTGGTCAAAAGAGTTATGCCAAAAATCATAAGTGGAGATATCCATGATGCTTTGTGGCTAATCAACAAAGCCCAAGTCGATCTCCACACTGAAAAAGAAATCGTCTATAAAACCTTGGCTATCCTTGATTCTAAAGATTTAACAGATCTTCCTGATATGAAATATTACTCAAAAAAATCTTTCACGATTGGAGAGGTGGCAAAAGAAGCGAACGTATCAGCTTCAGCTATTCGTCATTGGGAAAGGGAGGGATTGATCGAGCCTAGTCGGCATAAAGAAAGCGGCTTCCGTATCTTCAGCCTGTCTGATATCAGGAGGGTATTTATTATCCGTACAATCCAAAGAGCGGTATTTTCGTTGGATATCGTTCGTGAGGTGTTGGAAGATATTGATAAAAATGATATCCTGCGCACCAAAGAGATGGCTCTACAATCTCTTCAATATATCGATCACTTGCTAGTAGAGCAGATTCGAGGTATCGCGTCATTGCAGAAACCCTTGGATGTTGTGGGAGAAAAGAAGCCGGGAGTATCATGAATGGAGCTTGCAATACACGAATGTTGGGTATCATTAAGAAAATGTGTATCATGGAAAATGAATGGGGCAGCTGTATTTATGTTTTAAGAAACTGACAATACGGAGGAGGAATTGTCATGGAAAGGAATATAGGCAGACCGGAAATAAAGATAAAAGATAAAAAAGTTATACGACCACAAAAACCATGGTCTATTGATATCCAGAATTTTTTAAGATATTTAAGAGATAAGAATGTTACATATGTACCCGAACCATTAGGCTTTGATCAGGATGGGAACGAAATTCTCTCTTACGTACCGGGAGAGGTTTACAGTTATCCATTGCCAGCTAAACTTTTAACTCATAAATCAATTATATCTGCGGGGAAGTTACTGAGAGACTTTCATGATAAAGGAGCCGATTTTCTAAAATCATTAAGCGGTCAAGAAAAATGGATGTTAACTTATGATATGCCCCACGAGGTGATGTGTCATGGAGACTTTGCCCCTTACAACGTCACGACAATTGATGGAATAGCAACTGGAATAATTGATTTTGATACCGTGATGCCTGGGACTAGATTGTGGGATGTCGTTTACGGAGCATATCGATGGGTTCCGTTATATTTTGATGATACAACAGAAGTCACTACTGAGATGCAGGTAAGGTTAAGACTGTTTTTGGAGGCTTATGGACTTTCAAAAAGCGAGTATTCCTTAATAGTTCCTTGTTTGGTTAAAAGGTTGGACTATTTGATTGAATTTATGGAGAAAGAAGCTCAAAGTGGTGAAAAGAATTTTCAAGTCAATATTGCAGATGGGCATATAGAAAAATATAAAAACGATATAAAGTTTTTAAAAGAAAACGAAGAACTGCTCGCTCCTGGATGATACAAAGAAAGCGAATCTTGGAACTTCAGTTTGTTTGACATCAAGAGGATATTCATTATCTATACGATCCAAAGAGAAGGTGAATGATATTGCCTCATTACGAAGCTTTTGGATATCATTGCAGAAAAAGAGACTTGATTTTGTTCATTTCGAATCAGAATCATATGTATATCTGTGCTCAGTGTATATAACTTAATCATTGGCAGTAGCGGAAGTAGAGGCGTTGAATACCTAAAAAGCAGAAAGCTGATCGTCCTAATAAGACCCGTCGTTCATATCAATACTAAGGCATACAGTCCGCCACAGTGGGAGTATCCACTGCGTCACTGAAAAGGGGAAAACTTCGCAAAAAGTGAAAGAAAGCCCGTCAATCGCAGGATCGACGGGCTGTTTGTTCTAATTGGATTATTTGAATTGAACTAGTGAGCGGTTAATAATCTTTCAGATAGTTCAACAAACTATTCTTTAAAGGACCTTCTAATTTGTCAGTAGGTAACAAATGGAAATAGATAGCTGCTAAGAAATTTTTAAACGTTGCTAGTCGGCTAAAATCAATCCTCTCATGCAAAGGAAAATTTTGTTGGTTAATCCACGTCGCCACGGTTTCAGATTTTAAGTGACCAGCTAAGATATTTTCATAGATAACAGTTGCTAATCTGCGTTCTTCTTCATCTACAAAAGCTTCAGGCAACCTTTTGAAAACACCAGAAATCACTTCTAGCGCTTTTGATTTTAAATTGTCTGGGAATTTTTCATGCAGCATACAATAAAGTAACAAATCTGCACCGTGGGCAAAAGCATGTACCCAACCATAATTATCGGAGTAACCAGTAAAATCTTGTTCTAATTCTAAATACTTAATGGCTGAGTGAAAATAATAATCTCGTTCTGATTCAGTCAAAAGCCCATAGTAACCAGAGTCCTTTTTTCCATCGACATAAACTAAAACACAAATAAGCAAAGCAGTGAATGTTCTGGTCAGTGTGGCCGGTAAACCTCGATGGATATGGTAAAATAACAATTCATTATCAATTGTTTGCTTCACTAAAAATCGATATTGATCTTTTGTCATTAAATTTTCTGAAAGTCCACGAACAAGTAATAAATAAACCAGTTTATCACGAATTTCAGCTTTAGGATTCCCAATGTTTTCCACCAACCAAGATACTTCTTGATCAGAAAAAACAATTTCTTTAGAAGCTAGTTTTTCCCGTAAAATACTTTCCACCTTAACTCCTCCTTTGCTAAATTATAGCAGGTAAAAGGCAATTAGGTTGTAATAAATTTTCATACTTTTACTTGATATAGTTAGAATTTGTCCAATTTGGTGTTAAATGAATCCTTGTATCACTCTGCTTGCTGCTATACATACTAACAAAAATGAGTATGGATTTCAGACCATCTTACATTGTTTTTCTTTTTTATAACTAAAGATGTTCATAATTAGCAAAACCGATTTCTTTGCGGCTTGTTTATAATTCTTTTTCATTTTTTAATCAAAGGATTTATTTGAAATAATTTATCTTGATTCTGCGTTTTTTTTTAACTACCTTAAAAGCAATTGATCAGACAAACGAAAAGTTTTTTGCTGATTGAAAAAACTCCAAAGTCAGATGAGTGATTTCTATGTGCTTTCCAATCAGTTTATGCCAGCAATTTATCAAAATTAGTTAGAGGATCAATGAACTAAGCGATGATCTTGTGAGGGCTGTTTTGAAATGGTCGATATATGACTTGTAAAAACCATTGCAACATAATAAAAACGGCATTTATCTCTCAACTTACGGAGAGAACAAATACCGTTTTTTAGTCGTTTATACTATCAAAAAAGCAGCTGCCAAGTAAAACCATATTTATCAGTAACCCAACAGATCTCTGTATACTTATCGAAATTTTTTTCGTGCATGATTACGGTGCCGCCTTCTTTTAACGTGTTGAAAGCTTGGTCAAACTCTGCCTGATCATCAACTTCAATCAAAATAGAAGATGCCCAAGTAGGAGTTGGGGCGGGAGAGTCCTTTGTCATATCTAAAAATCCAAGTGTAATATTGCCTAACTGTAATTCACCTTCAAGGATCAAATTTGATTCATCCTTGCTGGCCGCTCCATAACGATTCAACTTAGTAATCTGAGAACTAGGAAAAGCTGTATGGTAAAGATTGATTGCCGCTTCAGCCTGACCGCTATATGTCAAAAACGGAAATGCCTGTTTCATCCTGCTCCCTCCTAAACTATTGTTATGTTACAGAGATAATTATAACATGGCACTGATAAAAATACTTAAAGCCAGCTTTTCTGTTGAGTTTCAAAAGAAGAAAAACTGTGGGAGATGCTTTATTATCAGCTTGTACCTGTAAACTGCCAGAATTTAAAGAGAATTATTGTATTTTATTAATAAAAGGAAAAAGTCATCAGAGGCTTTACGTATTTTGACTGCTTCATCTTAATCCCTCGATTCTGACGTATCTATGATTATTATATATAGAATCAAAATCACAGCATTCTTTGTTGAATGGTTTATATATTTTGTTCTAGAAAGTAAGGGAAAATCAAATCAGAGATAGTTTTTTAAAGCTAAAAAAAGAAAGGTTAGTGCTTATTTTTACCAGCAGATCGATAGAATAAAAAGAGCAATAAAATTACAAAAGAGACTGCCTTTTTGCTTGTTCCTTCTTTAAAATTACGATAAAATCAACGAACAATGACGAAAGAAAGTTGCGTGCCATCATGATCGATAAGAGATAATTGTTTGTTTGGGAATTTAGGAATACGTATTTTACAGGTAGGGGTGTTATTGTTATGACTGACTCGCAATCTTTCAATTTAAATAAATGGCGCAAGAATTTTTATCTTTTTCTGGCAGGTCAATTTCTTTCGGGGATCACTAGCATGGTGGTGCAGTATGCGATCATTTGGTATTTGACTAGAGCAACAGGCTCTGCGACGATCTTAAGTTTTGCGACACTGCTAGGCATGATTCCAATGGTAGTCTTAGGACCCTTTGTAGGACCATTGATCGATCGATGGAATAAAAAAGTTCTTTTGATCGTAACGGATGTCGTTGTCGCGATCTTTGCGATTGTCTTATCGATCGCAGGGACGCTTGCATCAGAATTTCCTCTGTGGCTGGTTTTTGTTTCGCTTTTTGTGCGTTCCGTTGCGCAGACATTTCAAATGCCGACGATCCAGTCAATCTTGCCAACGATGGTTCCAGAAAAAGAACTAACAAAAGTCAATGGTCAGCTAGGCGCGGTACAATCGGCTAACTTTATTATCGCACCGGCGTTAGGAGCATTTTTATTTTCTGTCATTCCAATGAATTTCTTGATTTTGACAGATGTATTAGGAGCAATTTTGGGAGTAGGGATGTTAGCGCTGGTGACGATTCCTCATGTCGTTTCAGAAGGAGAAAGCATCCATCTTTTAGCAGATTCAAAATTTGGTTTGAAAAAGCTCGTTGAAAATAAAGGATTATGGTACATTACGATCATCGGTGCGGTGTTTACATTGATATTCATGCCGGCCGCTAGTCTTTATCCGTTGATGACAATGGATTATTTTAATGGAACTGTGGGACAAGCCGGTTTGATTGAAGTTGTTTATTCGGTAGGGATGTTGGCAGGGGGAGCAATCATCGGGATCTTTGGTAAATGGAGCGATCGAATGAAGCCGATATTCGCTGCATATACAGTGATTGGGATCACTATCGGTCTCAGCGGCTTTTTACCGGGAACTAATCGTGGATTTGTTTATTTCGTGATTCTGAATATTTTTGCCGGGCTCGCTACACCGTTTTTCAATACATTATTGATGGCGATGATCCAACAAAGCTTTGAGCCAAAATATTTGGGACGAATCATGGGTGTTTTGAATTCATTGATGAGTATCACCGGACCTGTGGGCTTGATTTTTGCAGGTCCTTTGGCGGATAAAATAGGTGTAGAAAAGATTTTTATCCTTGCCGGCGTAGGGACATTGATTTGTGGTGTGATTACTTTCTTGACACCAGCTGCGCGCAATTATGACAAGGAATTGAATCAAAAATTGGCAGAAAAACGTGCCGCAAAAAGCGATACTTCTGTAGACAATCAAGACTGAAACAATGCCTCCAAAATTTTGGAGGCATTTGTTTTATAAAATATTTACTTCCAAGCAACGGTATTTTGGTATTGAGAAACAATTTGTTCTTATTGAAGACATTCTCATTACGTATGCAGTATAATAATATAAATTTAATAAATAGGTCATTAAAAGGAGCTTCTTATATGAATACAAAAAATAAAACCTATCGTTTAACGATTCGGGCAATTTTAACTGCGATTATTATTGTTCAAGCCATGATTCCGTTTTTTGGCTATATTCCTTTAGGGATAGTAAGTGTCACCATCATCCATATCACTGTCATTGTTGCCGCAATTACACTAGGCATGAAAGATGGGATGTTCATCGGACTGATGTGGGGGATTTTTACGATCATTCGCGCGTTTACTTCTCCGTCTACGCCTTTAGATATCGCAGTCTTCACAAATCCGATCATCTCAGTCGTTCCCAGAGTCCTTGTCGGTTTAGTGTCAGGATTCTTATTCCAATGGCTATATCGCAAGTCTAAAAAGGTTGTATTTTCTTCAGTGATTGCTGCGATTTTCGGAACTTTGACCAACACGGTCTTAGTGTTGGGATTGATGGGACTTCTCTATACTAATCTGGTAGCGAAAACTTACGGCGTGGATACTTCCGCCTTATTTACAACTCTAAGCGCGCTTGTTGTAACCAATGGGATTCCAGAAGTAATCGCAGCCGCCGTTATTACACCGATCATTGTCAAAGCTTTATTTGCATCTACACAATTAAAACCGGGGGAATAAGAGGTCGGAGTATTTTCACAATTTTAGAATTTATGAACAGATAAAACGGCCCTTTGAAATTCTTTTTCAAGGGTCTTATTTTTTGTTAACACGAATCCTTTTTTTCATTTATTGGTAAAAAATTGACGTTCTACAATTTTAAAAAAGGAATATAATAAAAATAAATAATGGAATAAATCCAAAAAAATCTAGAAGAAAGATAAAAAAGTTGCACCATTTTAAGAAAGAAGGGAAAAATCATGAAAATAACTTTTGACGAACCAGCGCTCCAAAAGATCCAATCGCACCTCAACGATAAAAAGAAATTACTATTGACCTTTGAGGACGGTGTAGGTCCTTACTCGCAGCACGCTATGATCCATATGCAAGTCCAGTTTACGTTGAATATCGTTGATGCCGCCGAAACCGCGGCAGATTATGATACAGCAGTCCCTAGCAACTTGGGGGATATCTGGATCAAAGGTTATTCATCAGTCGATTTAGATCCTAACATGACGATCCGTTATCAAACGAATCGAGGGATGTTTACTTTGAGCGGGGATGGCGGTATGATCGACGATAATTTAGGATTTATTGATTTTACGGGTAACTAAATAAAGTCAAGAACGGGACTGAAAGTATTGTTTACCAATTCAGTCCTTTGTTTTATTCAATTTCATTCAAAAATAAATATATAGTTGAAATTTATTTGGAAATGGATTATAGTATGTGTGTAAACGGTTACTTATTTTAGAAGGTGAAGAAATGGCGACCATTAGAGATGTTGCAAAGCTTGCTGGTTTATCTGTCGCGACAGTATCAAGAGCTATCAATGGAAGCGGGTATGTCAGTGAAGAGTCCCGTAAAAAAATCAATCGCGCAATCAAAGATTTAAATTTTCGACCGAACGAAGTAGCGCGTTCGCTTTATCAAAAAAAATCAAAATTGGTCGGCTTATTATTGCCAGACATCTCAAATCCCTTTTTTCCGCTTTTAGCAAAAGGTGTGGAAGATTTTTTACATGGAAAAGGGTATCAGGTCATTTTAGGTAATGTCCAAGAGAATTCTGAACGGGCAGTAGATTATATCCATGCTTTTAGTCAGAACAATATTGCCGGAGTTTTATCAGCGGTAGATGGCGATATTATTACTTATGATGAATTTAAACCGCTTGTTTTTCTTGATCGAGTCGGTACGGATTCTGAGTATTCGATTCATGCGGACGATCTGTCTGGAGGTGAATTAGCGGCACGTGCTGTTTTAGAAACTGCTCCTGGAGGAATCGTTGTGATCGCTGGCCCTAAGGAAGTCGATCGTTCCCATGAACGCCTTCAAGGAATGATCAAGATATTGAATCAATCAAAAAGCCGTTATTTCGTTGTACATTCTTCCTCTTTTTTACTAGAGGATGCTGTAAAAACGGCGCAGGAAGTATTTGAACATTTTCCGCTGATTGACACAGTGATCGCACCAAGTGATATCCATGCGATCGCGTTGATCCAAGAAGCTTACCGCCGGAATATCCGTGTACCTGCGGATCTACAGGTGATAGGATATGATGACATTCCTATCAGCAATCTAGTAGTGCCGCCGTTGACGACGATCCATCAGCCGGCTTATGAAATCGGCTATCAGGGAGCGGAAATGCTTTACCAACTGATGAATAATAAAAAAGTAAACCAAAAGAAAATCGTACTACCAGTTACACTTATTGAACGAGATACATTGAGAAAGAAGGGGCGCAAATGAAAATTACAGTAGTGGGGAGTATGTCGACTGATTTTGTGGTGACTACCGATATCAAGCCGAATCAAGGAGAAACAGTGATTGGCAAGAACTTTACCACCGCATTTGGCGGTAAGGGAGCAAATCAGGCGGTCGCTGCCAGCCGGCTTGGGGCAGAGGTGTCAATGGTAGGTAAAGTAGGCAATGACGCATTTGGTACAGCTATCATAGCAAATCTTGAAAGCACTGGTGTTGATATAAGTCATGTGGAACGGGTTACACATAGCGAGAGCGGCTCAGCCCATATCGTATTGTTTCAAGAGGATAACAGTATCATCGTGATTCCTGGTGCAAATAATGAGATGCTGCCGCAAGATATTGAAACATTCAGTGACCAATTATTAGCAAGTGATCTGGTGATTTTACAAAATGAGATACCGCAAGCCACCAACGAAGCGATCATTGATTTTTGTTGGGAGCATACTATCGATACTTTGCTGAATCCTGCGCCGGCACGCTCTATTTCAGAAGAATATATCGAAAAGGTGAGTTATCTTACGCCAAATGAGCATGAAGCGGCGATTCTTTTTCCCGGCCAAACACAAAAGGAAGTGCTAGCGAAATATCCCAACAAGCTCATTATCACGTTAGGATCAAGAGGAGCGGTATTCCATAACGGAAAAGAAGAAGTGGTCGTACCGGCATTTAAGGTCAAGCCTCTTGATACCACCGGTGCTGGGGATACATTCAACGGTGCTATGGCAACTGCGTTATTAAACGGGAAAGAGCTGCCTGAAGCGTTAGGCTTTGCCAATCTTGCAGCAGCCATTTCTGTGCAAGGATTCGGGGCGCAAGGAGGCATGCCAACACTAGAAATGATGAAGGAGCATTCAAGCTATGAAAAAAAATGGGATTTTAAATAGCAATATCGCTAAAGTATTGGCGGATTTGGGACACACAGATCAGCTTACGATAGGGGATGCCGGCTTGCCGGTTCCCTCAGGAGTTGAAAAAATCGATCTGGCATTGCGTTTAGGTATTCCCAGCTTTGATTCAGTGCTGGATACAGTTCTAGAAGATATGGCCGTCGAAAAAGTTTTTCTAGCAGAAGAGATCAAAGAGCAGAACCCTGATCAGTTAAAGAAAATTTTGGAAGCGTTACCTGATGGAATTGATGTGGTCTTTATTAGTCATGAAGATTTCAAAAAGCAAACAAGCCGCTCAAAAACGATCATCCGAACTGGCGAAAATACACCTTATGCAAATATCATTTTGCAATCAGCAGTTATTTTTTAGGGATATTTAGTTACGAATCGGTCAATAGGTAGAAGGCGTATTTCCGGTGTGCCAGTTTTGATTTTAAGGAGGTTCTATAAATGAATGTTGAAATGAAGAATATCTCTAAATCTTTTGGAACAAATCAAGTATTGCGAGACGTTAGTATTGAAATCAACAGCGGAGAAATCCATGCATTGATGGGAGAAAATGGTGCCGGAAAATCAACATTGATGAATATTTTGACAGGCCTTCACAAAAAAGATGGCGGGTCGATCCTTATTGATGGAGAGGAAAAAATATTCTCCGGGCCCAAAGAAGCGGAAGAATTCGGGATCAGTTTTATTCATCAGGAAATGAATTCATGGCCGCAAATGACCGTTTTAGAAAATTTATTTTTAAATAATGAATTAAAGAATTCTTTTGGGCTTTTGGATACGAAAAGAATGAAAACGATTGCTGTGGAGTATATGGAGCGCTTAGGGATCGATCTGCCTTTGGATGTCGAGATAGAAGATTTGTCTGTGGGGCAACAACAAATCATCGAGATCATTAAAGCTCTCATGACAGATGCAAAGGTTTTGATCATGGATGAACCGACGGCAGCTTTATCTGACACGGAAATCAAGTCATTGTTCAAGATCATCTATCAACTGAAAGAGCAAGGAGTCGCCATTGTCTATATCTCTCACCGGATGGAAGAGATCTTTTTGATCAGTGATAGAATCACTGTCATGCGAGATGGGCTGTCCATCGATACGACAGATACCGCCAAAACAAACGTCAATGAAGTCGTCAAGAAAATGGTAGGCCGGGAGATTTCAGATTATTACCCGGAAAAAACGAGCCCCATCGGTGAAGTTATTTTTACTGTCGATCATCTGACCGCTGCAAATGGTCTGTTCAAAGATATCTCTTTTTCAGTCAGAAGTGGGGAAATACTGGGCTTTTCTGGATTAATGGGTTCTGGGCGTACCGAAATCATGCGCGGGATTTTTGGGCTTGACCCGATAGAATCCGGAACATTAACTATCAATGGGGAAAAGAAAAAAATCGAAACGCCAACAAAATCGATCCAAAACGGTATCGGCTTTTTGACTGAGAATCGGAAATCTGAAGGGTTAGTATTGGACTTTCCTGTGTTGGACAACATCAGTCTGCCTTCCATCGACGGTTTTATCAAAAGGGGATTGGTAGATAAAAAGGTGGAAGAGGAATTTGCCGAATTATTGATCCAGCGGCTTTTGATCAACGAGCTTGCGGAAAGAGGAGTAGCCATTATTGTTGTATCCAGTGATTTACCGGAAGTTATGGGAATCAGTGACCGTATTTTGATCATCCATGAAGGAAAGATCAATGGAGAATTGCAAAAGGCAGATTTTGAACAAGAGAAGATCATGACCTACGCGACAGGAGGAAAATAAGATGGAAAAACAAAAAAGTGTTACTAAAAGCAAGTTCAACGCGGCTGAGATCATTTCAAAACTAGGACCGCTTCTCGCTTTGATCGTATTGATCGTCGTCGTTTCTATCATGAACAGTGAATTTTTGAACCCTAACAACCTGCTGAACTTACTACGTCAAGTGGCGGCAAACGGCTTTATCGCGTTTGGGATGACCTTTGTTATTCTGACTGGCGGTATCGATCTTTCTGTCGGTTCGACATTAGCATTATCCAGTGCGTTAACAGCAGGATTTATTGCTAATGGGATGAATGTGGCAGTGTCAGTGCTGCTGGGCTTGTTGTCTGGAACGATATTAGGTGCGATCAATGGTTTATTGATCTCTAAAGGGAATATGGCACCATTTATCGCTACATTGGCAACGATGACGATTTATCGCGGAGCGACACTTGTTTATACAAAAGGAAATCCGATCACGGGCTTGGGAGACAGCTTCTTCTTTAGTTTTATTGGACGAGGCTATGTGTTAGGCATTCCATTTCCG
This sequence comes from Enterococcus mediterraneensis, assembly GCF_900604485.1. Lineage (NCBI taxonomy): Bacteria > Bacillati > Bacillota > Bacilli > Lactobacillales > Enterococcaceae > Enterococcus > Enterococcus mediterraneensis. Next base: position 99,868 of record NZ_UWOP01000002.1, on the reverse strand, counting down.
GTTATTCTGCTCTTTATTATGTTTCTGGTTTTATTCGTATTGTTGCATCGGACGGCTTTTGGACGCAAGACTTACGCGATCGGCGGAAATGAAAAAGCGGCTTTTGTGGCTGGGGTAAAAATCGATAAAATCAAAATCTTGATTTATTCTCTTTCCGGATTGATGGCCTCTATCAGCGGCATGATCATTACTTCCCGCTTAAATTCCGCACAACCCACAGCAGGTCAAGCCTATGAAATGGACGCTATCGCAGCGGTAGTTTTAGGCGGGACCAGTCTTTCTGGCGGGAAAGGGCGGATCTTTGGGACACTGGTCGGGGCATTGATCATTGGAACGTTGAATAATGGTTTGAACTTATTAGGTGTTTCCAGTTTCTATCAACAAATCGTCAAAGGAATCGTTATTGTTATCGCTGTATTACTGGATCGTAAAAAGAAATAAGGACGTTTGTCCATATATTTAAAGGAGGAAATATGATGAAAAAATTTTTTGTATTAGCGATTGGTGCACTGATGTTAGCCGGATGCGGAACGACAGGTTTAGAAGGCGGTTCAAGCAGTTCAGATGGAAAAGTCGATGAGAAGAAGCCCTCAGAATTGACAGTTGGCGTCTCTGTTTCAACATTGAACAATCCGTTCTTTGTTTCATTGCGGGATGGAATCCAAAAATTAGCAGATGAAAATGACACAACGATCAAAGTGGTAGATGCGCAAGATGACACAGCAAAACAAAGCAATGATATTGACGATCTGATCCAACAAAATGTAGACGTGATCTTAGTGAACCCAGTTGATTCCTCAGCGATCGTACCAGCAGTTGAAGCGGCCAACAATGCGGATATCCCAGTGATCGCTATCGACCGCAGCAGTGATGGAGGAGAACTCTTGACGACTGTGGCTTCTAATAACGAAGAAGGCGGGAAAATGGCGGCAGAATATATCATCAAACAATTAGGTGAAAATGCCAAGGTCGCTGAATTGGAAGGTGTTCCGGGTGCATCTGCGACTCGGGAACGCGGAAAAGGCTTCGATGATTATGCAGAAGGAAAATTAGATGTCGTTGATAAACAATCAGCAAACTTTGACCGAGCAAAAGGATTAACAGTCATGGAAAATATTTTGCAAGCCCACTCTGATTTGCAAGGAGTCTTCGCACAGAATGATGAAATGGCTCTCGGCGCAGCAGAAGCTGCCAGCAGTAAAGGCGAAGATTTTGTGATCGTTGGGTTTGACGGCACCGAAGATGGACTGAAAGCAATCAAAGATGGTAAGATCAGCGCTACTATCGCTCAAAAACCTGAAGAAATGGGTAAACTTGCTTTGCAAGCTGCATTTGACCATTTCTCCGGTAAAAAAGTGGAAGAAAAAATCGACTCTCCTCTTGATTTGGTGACAGAATAATTTGAAACGGTAATAATAGAAAAAAGTACAATAGCTAAATTGATCCCAACAACTAGCAAACGCAAGGTCATTGATCAAACGATTTTGTTGTTTCGTTAGTTGTTGGGCTCTTTTTTATTCTTATTGAAGGAAAACGTTGCGGATTGAATCCTGATGATAGAGTCAACATTGTGAAAATAATTATTTTTTAAAATATGTTTGAAATTAAATAACTACGCGCATTAATAGTTTTTTTATTAAAAAAGCATTGAAAACAAAACCTGTATGTGAGAAAATATACAATGTTAATTTACATAGATGTTTCAGAAATCGTGTCTGTTACATCCAAATAGTTGGGAGAGAGTTCATATAATGAAAAAGTCACGAAAAATTTTGGGATTATTAGCAGGTGCATTGTTTCTAGCTGCCGGATGTTCCGCAGATAATGGAAATGAAAATGTATCAGCGGATAGTTCAAGCAAGGCAGAAGTATCTTCAGGAGCAACAGCACAAACTTATAACGACCCAGAAGAGATGAAAGATGCTTATGACATCATCATCGTAGGTTCAGGTGGAGCTGGGATGTCTGCGGCGATCGAAGCAAAAGATGCCGGTTTAAATCCAGTGATCCTTGAAAAAATGCCGGTAGTCGGTGGTAATACCAATAAAGCATCTTCTGGAATGAATGCATCAGAGACAAAATTCCAAAAAGAAGAAGGAATCACTGACAGCAATGATGAATTCTACGAAGAAACATTAAAAGGCGGACATGACACGAATGATAAAGAATTGTTGCGTTATTTCGTTGATCATTCCGCAGACGCTATTGATTGGTTGGACTCATTAGGCATCCGCTTGAATAATTTAACAATCACTGGCGGAATGGGTACAAAACGCACGCATCGTCCGGAAGATGGATCAGCAGTCGGTGAGTATCTGGTAAAAGGATTATCAGAAAATGTCCAAAAACGTGACATCCCGATCTTCGTCAACAGTGATGTGAAAGAACTAGTAAAAGAAGATGACCAAGTAACAGGTGTGAAAGTCAGTGTTAAAGGACAAGCTGAAAAAGAAATCTCAGGAAAAGCTGTGATCGTCGCAACTGGCGGATACGGTGCAAGCCCTGAAATGATCGAAAAAGCACGTCCTGATCTAAAAGGAGTCGTAACTACGAACCAAGAAGGTAGTACCGGAGATGGAATCAAAATGATCGAATCAGTTGGCGGATATTCTGTCGATATGGATTACATCCAAGTCCATCCGACTGTTCAACAGGATAAAGGTGTCTTGATCGGCGAAGCAGTCCGCGGAGAAGGCGCAATTCTTGTAGATGAAAACGGCAAGCGGTTTGTAAACGAGTTAGACACACGCGATAATGTTACTGCAGCAATCAATAAACTGCCTGAAAAATCTGCGTATCTGATTTTTGACCAAGGTGTCCGCGATCGTGCGACAGCTATTGAATTTTATGCAAAACAAGGTTATGTCGTTGAAGGAAAAACAGTCGCTGAATTAAGTGACAAGCTTGAGTTTGCTGGTGATGATTTAGTTCAAACAGTTGATACTTGGAACAAAGCTGTTGCAGATAAAAGCGATTCTGAATTTGATCGGACGACCGCGATGGAACATGACTTGAGCACTGGACCGTTTTATGCGATCAAGATAGCACCAGGTATCCATTACACAATGGGCGGTGTGAAGATCAACAGCAAAACGGAAGTATTGAAAAAAGACGGCGAAACGATCCCAGGATTGTTCGCTGCCGGTGAAGTGACTGGCGGTCTTCATGGACAAAATAGAATCGGTGGGAACTCTGTGGCAGAAATCATCATCTTTGGCCGACAAGCGGGAATCCAAGCTGCTGATTATGTAAAAGAATAAAAATTGTATAACTTGGGCTGCTTATCCTTGTTTAAAGGATAGGCAGTTTTTTTAGGGACAGAGATACCGGCAGAATAGTATTTTAATTTTTTTATATTTTCTGAAAATTTATCAGTAATCGTTACCATTCCCTTTATAGCAATCGCTACAACGTTAAGGGGAGTGGAAAGCTCGGTTGAAGTTTATTGAAACTGCTGTAAAATAGATTTTAGTTTAGTGGAAGGAAGGTATTATTTTTTGGATGCAAATATTTTAAGTTTGATCGGAGTCGTGATCGTGATCATCGGCTTTGCGCTGAAGTTAGACTCGATACTGATCGTTGTGATCGCCCTCATTGCAACAGCGCTGGTAAGCGGATTAGGATTTACCGCGATGCTGGAGACTTTGGGAACGAGTTTTGTAGCAAATCGAGGCATGGCTATTTTTATTATTATTATGTTGGCAACAGGTACGTTGGAAAGAAATGGATTGAAAGAATCCGCGGCTCGTATGATAAAAAAAGCCAAACGAGTGAACACCAGTACCATCTTAATGATTTATGGTGTTTTCCGTACGGTTTTTGCGGCGTTTAACGTCAGCTTTGGGGGTGTAGCAGGTTTTGTTCGCCCTATCGTCTATCCAATGATGGAAGGTGCGGTAGAATCAAAACAGCTGCCGGAGAACGAAGACTATTCTGAAGAATTGAAAGGAATGTCTTCTGCTATGGAAAATATCACTTGGTTCTTTGGTCAAAACTTATTTATAGGTGGCGCTGGGGCACTTTTGGTACAATCAACATTAAAAAGTCTAGGGTATGAAGTATCTCTTGTTCGTTTGATGGTGGTTGAGATTCCGGTAGCCCTTGTAGCCTTAGTTGTAGCATGCATTTATTTTTATTTTAAAGACAAACGCTTAATGAAGAAATATTATGGCGAAGAAAAGGGGGCAAAATAGATGTCATTTTTTTCTAGTCCAGAGGTATTATTAAGTGAGAAGCTTTTAGAGATCATTTACATGATCATGGGTTTGATCTTGATTGGCACAGGAATTTACAATCTAATGGATCAAAGCAATAAAAGTCGATTAGGTACAGGAATCTTTTGGCTGATCCTAGGCGTAGTGATTGGCTTTGGACGTTGGATCCCGAGTGTTTGGGTAGGGATTATGATTTTACTGATGACGATACCTGCTATCTTGAAAAAGGTCGTAAAAGGAAAAAGCCAAGCCGCCAGCAAAGAATATATGGAAAAAATGGCTGACAAGATCGGCAATCGTATCTTTCTGCCGGCATTGAGTATCGGCTTTGTAGCGATCATTGTCGCGCTATTTACCAAACTGGGGGCATTGGTAGGTGTCGGACTGGGTGTTTTATTAGCGATCGTTTTGATGATGCTTTTTTCCAAAGACAACAAACCGGCGACTTTCTTTAAAGATGCCGTAGAGATGTTGGGAACAGTCGGACCACTATCGATGTTGCCGATGCTGTTGGCCTCATTGGGAGCAGTATTTACCCAAGCCGGTGTTGGCGAAGTCATTTCAAATGGCGTCAGCGGGATTGTACCAGAAGGAAACATGACAGTAGGGATCATCATCTATGCAATCGGGATGGTCATCTTTACGATCATTATGGGAAATGCTTTTGCCGCGATCACTGTAATGACTGTCGGAATCGGCGCACCATTTGTCTTAGCCTATGGTGCAGATCCGGCATTGGTTACAATGGTGGCTTTAAGCTGCGGGTTCTGCGGAACGCTGCTGACACCGATGGCCGCTAATTTCAACATCGTACCGGTAGCTATTTTAGAAATGAAAGACAAATACGGCGTAATCAAAAATCAAATTTTTGTCGCACTGTTTATGTTGGTTTTCCAAATCGTTTATATGTTGATTTTAAAATAAGAAAGGTTGAATGAATATGAAAGTCTTAGTAACTGGATTTGATCCATTTGGTGGAGAAAATGTCAATCCTGCCTATGAAGCTGTTAAATTACTACCTGATACCATCGCTGGAGCAGAGATCGTTAAATTAGAAGTACCGACTGTTTTTGGTGAAAGCGGAGAAAAAGTACGAGCTGCGATGCAACAAGAAACGCCGGACATTGTTATATGTGTGGGACAAGCTGGTGGGCGTGCGGCAGTTTCCTTTGAACGGGTAGCGATCAATTTGATCGAAGCACGGATTCCAGATAATAAAGGAAACCAGCCGTTAGGCGCCAAGATTCAAGAAGACGGTGACACAGCTTATTTTACTTCATTGCCGATTAAAGCAATGGTCAAGCATGTTAATGACCATGGACTGCCAGGTTATATTTCTTATACTGCCGGAACGTTTGTCTGCAACGAAATCATGTACAATCTGCTGTATACCATCGCAAAAGAATTCCCAACTGTCAAAGGCGGTTTCATCCACGTACCTTTTGAGACAAGCCAAGGGGTAGGGAAACCGGTGGATACACCAACAATGCCGATTACAACCATCGCAAAAACGATCGAGTTGGCGATCGAAGCAGCAGTTACACAAAAAGATGATATCGAACTGAATGTCGGGACCACGCATTGATTTTAATTTTTTGAAAAAGAATCTCTAGTAAGAATCTTTCTCTTTAACATAAGAGGTAATGAAAAAAGAAAGGCTTTCACCTTTCTTATCCTTTGATATATGGTATAATGAATACGTAAAGAGGAGTTGCGCCAACAACTCCCCTTAGACAGCACCGATTAAGACGGTGGCAGATTTTAATTACTTTCTAGAAATAATCGTCGGCCTGCTAAAGTAGACGGTTATTTCTTTTTGTCGTTTTTCAGCACATTCACAACCAGACTAATCAATGCGATGGTAAACATACCAAAACCAAGGATTATCTGAATTGTTTCATATGCAGACAAAAGGCTTCTCCTTTCATTAGATTTTGGAAGTACGTTCATACGCACCACCTCACTTTCGAAGAGATAGCCACCGTCATTAAACTTTACTGTCATCTAATTATATCATAAAAATCAGTCTAAAAGCCTAGTATTAAGGGATTTAGACTGATTTTTTTATTTTCTAAACTGTTACTTCCGCCGCTTCAACCGTCACTGCCGCTACGGAAGAAACCAGAGATCTCTCCTAAAAAAAGATAATCAATTAGTGATCATCTTTTAGAAACTTAGTAAGTATTTTTGCGATATCACTGGAAAATAGGATAAGAGTGAAACCTAAAATGTTTAGGAAAAGATTGGAATCTAAAAAAATAGCATTTAGTACAACAAGGATCATTCCGATGTATAAAAGTATATCAGAATTTAGTTTGCGAAGAAGTATCATGTTTTTTGCCTCCCGAATCGCATATAGAAAAGTGTAGCTCTTATTAATTTTATAGTCAACGTATGGAAACAAAAGGTAGTTAACTAATGACAGAAACTATGGAATGGCTAACAAGGTAAAAAAGATTAGTTGAACTAACCTTTAAAAACACCACTAAATAAAAATTTATCTTCTGGTGCGAAATGGTATCGATTGTCGCATGTATAGCCTCGTAGCCAGTCAATACCGTCAATTCTACGAATATACAAACCCTTTGGAAAATCATCAGAACTTTCTAAAGGTATCGAAGCAATTGTAATGGCCTCGGCAGGAGCTTTTCCTTGTGATTTTAGTCCTGAACTATCGACAAGGTGATGATAACTGATCCGGAAATAAAGAGCCATTTCCAACGTACAGGAGGTCAGACCGTGGGTATAAGCGCTTGAAAAAATGTCTGATAAAGATGTACCTTTAGTTAACCCCAGTTCTGCAAGAGAAATAACCACGCCTGCTATACTACTTTTTTCTGGACTAAGGATAAGACGAGGATGATCCAATATCCGTCTTGCATAGTCGTTCAGGTGAATATTTTTTTCTTCAAGCTCTTGGTAAAGATGGACCAGATCTAATCCGCCGTAATTTATGGTTACTTCTTCCAAAAAAAGCACTCCTTAGTTATTAAATATTTGACTAACTAGGCTTCTAGCATATCACAAAGAGAAGAAGAGCAGTAAGTCCAATGAATTTTAGGTTTTTAGAATCAGAATCAGCCAACAAAAAGAAATTCGCTAATTAATGTACACGCAAAATAAGAGAATGTTTCAAAAAGGGTCAGTATTAATTTACTGATCTCTTTCTATTGACATCTGGGTTAAATCACGTTAAACTTAATTTAACATAGTAAGGAAGGCGATAATATGGAAACAGTTGCTAGAAAAATAGGGAACTCTGTTGGCGCTATTTTCCCAAAAGATATTTCGCCAGAAGTCGGTGAAAAGTTTACAATTCTAAAAGTTGGAGAAGCATATATTTTGAAGCCTAAAAAATCCGATATTTTTAAAGATACCGAGGACTGGAAGGGGTTTAGAGATTCCATTACTGAAGAAGATCTTGAGTGGGATTCAATGAACCTAGAAGGGAAAGAATACTAATGGACTATCCAAAACAAAAAGATATCATTTGGATAGACTTTGATCCATCAAAAGGGAAAGAAATCAAAAAGCGTAGACCAGCTCTGGTCGTGAGCAGAGATGCGTTTAACAAAAATACAGGCTTTTGTCTCGTTTGTCCTATCACCTCTACAGAAAGAGGATTTGCTACGTATATCAAAATAAAAGATCCTCAAAAAATTTCAGGGGAAGTAGTGACCCATCAATTAAGGTCCGTCGATTTTACTACGAGAAATATTGAGAAAATCGAACAATGCGATTTGTTGACTTGGATCGAAGTTGTAGAAGTTATCGGTATGTTTATCTGAATCACTATAAAGACTAAATAGGGGTCAGCGTTAACACGCTGGTCCTTTTTTTGTTCCGAGTTAGTTCTATCCAATCGTTTATTTTTAGCCAAAAATATTTGAGTATATTTTCGCTGCTAAGCAGGATTATAATAATGACGTCGAGTGTAAAAAAGGAATGGATAGAGTAGGAATACTTAGAAAACAGCCATACGAAGGTAAAGCACATGAATAATTTTTTCTGTGACTATATAGTAAAAATTTCAAAAAACTACTCTACAATAGGGACCTCTTTCTTCCCCATTAAATTTTATTCTAACAGATTTGCTATTATAAGAGTCGTATTACTTACTCGTATTCGAATGACGATTACTAAAATAATTATTAGTATCATGCAACCTTTTCCGTTGTTCATTTGTCTAATAGTTGAATACATAGATACAGAAGTTTGAAAAACAATAGAATAGGGAGACAGGATCAGTGAGCTCAGATAAAAAACTAGTCAGGCGCGCGAAAAAAGGGGACGGTGAAGCCTTTGTGCTGCTTGTCAAAGAACAAGAACAGCGGCTTTATAATATCGCTTATAAAATATTAGGAAACCAGCAAGATTGCGGCGACGTCTTGCAGGATACCCTGCTAAAAGCATATGTTCAAATTACTACACTTAAAAATGACACATATTTTCATACATGGCTGTGCCGTATTTTGATCAATGAATGCAAAAATCTGCTCGAGAAAAAGAAGCGTTTCGTAGTCGCGGACATGGAAACTTTCGATCAAGAAAACAGTATCTTAACCAGCAAAAAAGGGGAGAGCGAGTGGTTGCGGGAATATGTTACTAAAAATCTTTCCTCCATCTATCGGATCCCGCTTATTTTATATTACTACAGCGGTTTTAGTATTAAAGAAATCAGCGAGATCTTGAATGAGCCGGTGGGGACGATAAAATCCAAACTAGCAAGAGGCAAAGCACTTCTCAAACAAAAATTAATGGAAGACGAGGAATAAAAAATGGATCGTTTCGATGAAAAAATCAAAAAAGCAGTATCACAAACTGACGACATACCGCCGCTCGTCCGTCAGTCATTGGACAGTACATATTCTAAAATAAAGCACAACAAAGAACTAAAAAAGAAAAAAATCAACCTGCGAATCATTTATTACGCCAGTGCAGTTGTTACTATCTGTGTGCTTTTTCTCATCACATATGCTACACCTGTCGGTACGGCCATGAGAAATTTCTTACACTTTGGCCAGTTCACGTCCGAAAAACTGCTTCGTTCAGATTTTGTGGCTTCACAAGACATTGAAGATATGGATAATAGGATCACAGTTCGCTTAAATGAGATCTATTTTGATCAAAATGAGATTGGGATCTCTTTGTCCGCAGTGTTGCCTGATGACTCAGAACTATTAATGTTCGAAAATAATGAAGATATTCATATAAGATATGCAATCAAATTTGCAATAGTCGATAAGCAGCAAAACATTCTATTTGATTTCAATAGCGGCTCAGCTCCTAAAAACAGTAAGTCAGCAATCGAGTCATATACGATGGAAAATCGACTAGATAAAAGCAATCGAGTGATTGATTTTGCTATCCAAGGAACCATGCATGGTAGTTTAGACTTACAGAAAAAAATGCAAGGTGCGAAATTGGTCGTTACAACGATTTCAGCAATAAAAATGGCCAATGATCCTCGTTCTGAAACCGCAAAACAGCTGAATTTGACGGGAAATGATGTTACTGAAGAAACAGGGCACTGGGAGCTGCCGATCCAAAACGTGCCGCAACAGACACTGCCAACGCTAGAATTCAAAGCAAAAGATAAAAATCTTAAATCAGAGATCTTTGCTGAAGCAACGCCTACCACGCTCAAATTATATTTAAAAATGGGTGAAGCAGCAAAAATCAAAATGAACAGTGCTGGGATCACTTTAAGCAGTGATCCGGAGACGAAACAAAGTTTTGATCAAAAAAAAGGCGACATGATCAAATTAAATGGACAAAAATATTATGTTGCGACATTTATGTACCCTGAATATGATACTCATCGATCAGTGTTTATTCATATCGAGGACCAAATCTATGAACTGGTGAGAAAGTAATTTTTAAGTGAAAGCCGTTTGGAGTGCTTCCACACGGCTTTCGCTTTTTTTGGGTTTGGTTTACGCTCGGTGATACGTTATGAACAGACTTATTGCAAATCTTGCCGGTTCAAAGAGATTTCCGGCAGCTTCAGCAAATCCAATATTTTTCATTAAAATTCCTAGATTTATGTAATTGCATGAACTTTTGCGTAGTATTTTTGATTTAAAGCAGCCCAAAAATTGTCATCTGCTATTTTTAAGGCATGTTTTTCTTCCTGCATGATAAAAATTTCCTCAAAAAAATCATTGTACAAAGAACAACTTATTCATTGATAAATATAAAATAAAACACTAATGAATTTTTTAAGAGGGGTATTAAGCTTCGATCCATCTTTCAGAAAAATACATATTTTCAGGAAAGATGGACAACATAAAACTTACATAGCCATAAAAACACCCAGATACACCCAAAATAGTATATCCAGATTTATACTGGATACTAAAAAAAATCCATTGTATCATAAATAATTTTCTCCTAAAGAAATTATTCGTTTCCACAATGATATTAACCATCTGTAAGAAATTATTCGCACAAAATTTGATCTACTGATCCATGATTTAGCATGATTTAGCATGATTTAGAAAGAATTTATCCAGGATCCATCTGTAAATCTAGCAAAAATATGCAACTGCAATTCAAATTAAAAGTTTCAGTCGCTGATATGGTAATTCTAAAACCAAATAAATCATCGTTAGACATTTAACAACTAGATTTCAGCTAATCATCTAAATCGCTCACTTTACAATTTTTATAGTTCTTATTCGTCATTATTAAGCTGGTTTTAAAACTCTCCTATATTTTTATTTTTTATAAAATAACAAACTTTCTTAAAAAAACCGTCTTTTTAGAAAAATGAACGCACTTTGCTGCTTCTCTGTTTTATATATACCAATTAAGAAGATTTTACTTTATATCAAAATTAAGCTTGATTATTTACGCTATAAATATGATTATTATCAATTTTATTCGTTGACATTTTGGTATATACCAATTATAATATAATTAAGCGTTACTCTCCCACCCTATAGATAGAAAGGAATGAAAAAGAATGGATGAAGAACGTGTTTATGAATGTATTCAAGAAGAACTTACCAATATGCCTGACTTTGTGGCGGAATTTGTAAAAGTAAAAACCGTGGGCCAATATTCTCCCCTGACGATTTACGAATATTTAAAAAATTATCGTCCCTTCTTTGAATACCTTGTAGAAAATAAATTGGTTGCTGAATCAGAAACCGCACAGATTTCAATCGAATCGATGCGCAAATTGACAGTATTAGAACTAAATGATTACAAAGCTTTCTTGCAAACCAGAAAGCCTCTCCGCTCTCCAGCGACTGAAAGAAAAATCGACACAAATGAGCCGGTAAAACGGAAAGCAAAAAAAAGCAAGCTATCTTCTGTAACCGTGCAACGTGCCATCACTGCGTTGAAAGTTCTATTCAAGTTTTTGACTGAAAGTTCAGCTAACAAGCTGCATAAACCTTACCTCGATCATAATCCAATGAATGAAGTCAAAGGTGTCGCGGTCAAAATGACATTGCAGGCACGTGCCGATAAGATCTCCGATTACTTATTTTTAGGAGAACAGACCCAGGAATATCTTGATTTCATTGAAACTGTGTATCCCACCAAGATATCTGCTCAAGCCAGAAAGTTTTACGATCGGGACAAAGAACGGGACCTAGCGATCAATGCATTGATCCTCTACTCCGGTCTGCGTCTATCAGAAGTAGTCAATATTGATTTGGAAGATCTGTCCTTTGAGAAAAATCGCGTACGAGTTGTGCGTAAAGGTGCAAAAGATGATGCCGTTTATATCGGCGCTAAAGCGATGGAATATTTAGCGGAATATATTAAAATCAGAGAAAGCCGCTATAAGCCTGATTCGGAAGAAACCGCCTTCTTCCTTTCCAGAAGCGGCAAACAAGCCAAACGTATGACGGGATCTGCTATTGAAAAAATGGTGGGAAAATACTCCGAGGTCTTCAAGATCCGTATCTCCCCCCACAAAATGCGGCATACGATGGCGACCCGCTTGTACTTGAACACACTTGATCTGACATTGACCGCCAAACAGCTCGGTCACAAGGACACTTCTACTACAACGCTTTACACCAGTATCGCCAATGACGATACAAAAGACGCATTGAATAATTTATAAAAACAAGCAGAGAATCGGATCATAGATATCCTTTCTCTGCTTTTTCTGTCAGGCATGTTTAAATTTATTTTCAGAATGTTTTTTACTATTCGAATATTTTAAAATTAAATATTTACTTTCTTGCCTATTAGGATTAAAATAGCAAAATAAATAAAAATGGAGGTTATTTTATGTCTGTTAAAAAAGTGCCATTTACAGTGGATCATGTGGGAAGTTTTTTAAGACCCGAAAAAATAAAACAAGCGCGCCAGCTTACGGCTCAAGGGCAAATGCCGCAGTCTGAATTACGGGCATTGGAAGACGAAGCAATCAGCGATTTAGCAGCAAAACAAAAAGCGCTAGGCTTGAAAGGGATCACTGACGGTGAATTTCGCCGAGGATTTTGGCATATTGATTTCTTAGAAAATTTAAACGGGGTTGAAGGCTATGTTCCCGAAACTGGCTACAATCAGCATTTCCACGGAAAAGCGGCCCCTTCCTATAATGTTCGTGTGGTCGATAAAGTCGCATTCAATGAAGATCACCCCTTCTTTGCGGATTTTTCCTATTTGAAGTCGGTAGCTGAAGACGGTGACCATATGGCGAAAGCAACGATTCCAAGTCCAACTATGCTTTTACGTCAAGAATTATTGGCAAATGACGGTACTTCAAAAATCAGAGAAGTGTATCCAGACCTGACTGAATTTTACAATGACCTAGCACAAGCTTATCAAAAAACAGTGACTCGTTTTTATGAATTAGGCTGTCGTTATCTGCAATTTGACGATACTAACTGGGCCTTTTTAGCTGATAGCAGCAAACAAGCTGAATTGAAAGAAAAAGGAATCGATTATAAAGACGTGGCAAAAATTTGTACTGATATTATCAATCAAGCGCTGGCGGTCAAACCGGATGATATGACGATTACTACACATATTTGCCGCGGCAATCATGCTTCTTCATGGCTGTTTTCCGGCGGTTACGAACCAATCGCTGAAGAACTTTTTGCAACAAACTATGACGGATTCTTTTTAGAATATGATACAGACCGCGCTGGCGACTTCTCACCATTACGCTATTGGTCAAATCCAGACAGCAAAGTCGTTTTAGGCTTGGTAACCTCTAAAACACCGGAATTAGAAGACAAAGAAGCCGTTAAAGCCCGAATCCAAGAAGCAACTCAATATGTCCCGCTGGAAAATCTTTCTATCAGCCCTCAATGCGGTTTTGCGTCGACGGAAGAAGGAAACAAATTGACAGAAGATGAACAATGGAACAAAATCAAACTTCTACAAGAAATCGCTGAAGAGGTTTGGGGAAAATAAAAAAGAGCTTCTTTTAATCAAGCTCTTTTGAGAATATTTAAAGAAACTGCGATACCTGTGTTGAGTAGATCAAACATGGCATCGCAGTTTTTGTCCTATAATTTTTTAAAAACGATACTGGCGATAACGATCATTACTACCCCGCATAGCAGGATCGACGGTGGGAACCATTGCAGCCCGATCCGTTCGTAGCCAACACCAAAAACGATTGGAAGAACGACCATCCCTGCTTGGCAGCCGGCAACATTAAAACTGACTGCTTGTGTTGCTTTTGCCCCACTGTAAAGCTTATATGGCACCATCATCATCAATGGATACACGGCAGAAAGCCCGAAACCTAACAGAAAACTTGCGATTCCAAATATCGCATTATGCTGGATATAAAGCAAACTTACCGCTCCACAAGTCAAAAAAAGATGTAAAAAGAGCACGGTTTTATCTGAAAGAATCCTTGTAGTGATCCCGGTGACAAAACGGCCAACCATCAAACCGCCCCAATAGATCGTCGCCATGGTGGCCGCAAGTGTGGAAGGCATGGCAAGAAAATCTACTAGATAGCTGGAAAGAAACTTCCCAATGATCACCTCTAATGCATAGGCAAAATAAAAAGCGATCATCAATATATCCAATTTGCCAAAATGTATTTTTTCTTGAGCAGTCTCTTTCTGTTCGTCCTTTTCGCGAAAATGTCTGCGGTTGATAAAAAACACAACAAGAATCACCAGCTGTAAGAGTCCAATCAAGATGACCCCGCCCCGCCAAGAAAAATTCGTATCCAAAGCTACAGCAATGATCAATGAGCTCAACGTGATCCCTACCCCATAACAGCCATGCAGCACACTCATCATGCCGCTTGAGAAATGTTTTGCGGCAAAATTATTCACTGCAATATCAATGGCACCTTGCCCTATACCAAGGAAAACGCAGGAAGCTACCAATAACGGAACAGCATTTCCTGCAAGCATGAGTACCAGTCCAATCAAAACAGAGATCATGCTCCAGAACATAAACTGATCTGATGTAAGTTTTCGAGCAAGACGCGGATAAACCAATGTCGATAAGAATGAGAAAACAACACCAATCATCGTCAAGTATCCGACGGCAGATAAATCTAATCCAAAATCCAACCGCAAGATCGGCCACGCGCTGCCCATCACCGCATCAGGCAGACCTAAACTGATGTAAAGCAAAAAATTGATCAAAATGATCAGAACTGGAACTGTTTTTTTACGATTAATCATATACTCCTCCAACTTCAATAAAACACTTTCATTATTATACCGCAAGCGGTTGCAGATGGATAGACAAAAGTAATGGTTTAGCTCTATAAACACAGCAAAATCAATCCAAAAAGTTAGCAGTCTCTTTTTCTGCAAATAAAAAACCACCCGCATAAACGGATGGTAGATTCTACTTCGTAAGTTGAAACTCCATAACTACTGGATTGTGATCGGAATTCATGAATTGTTGATTTAATACTTGGACTTTTTTGATATTGATATTATCGGAAACTAAAAAGCCATCTACGAGAGAAACATAACTTTTTTCGGGATCGTAAGGAATATTTGATGCCCGTACAGAAGGGACTTTAGCTTTTTTCAAGTCATCAGTCGGGATCGAAAAATGTGCTGGCAATTTCTCTGAAGGAAATGGATGTGTCCAAGTCTCTCTTTCTTTTCTCGTGCCAAAGATTTCCGGACTGTTCCCTAACAAATCATGGTTATAATCACCAGCAACGATCACGTAATGTCCTTTTTCATATTCCTCGGTCATTTTAGAAAATAATTTTGTCAACTGTGCTTCATGGACTTTTGGATCTTTTGTAAAGGCGGACAAATGGAGATTGATCATCGCTAATGTCTTATTGTTTGCTACTGAAACATGCGTGACTGAAAATGCTCGATCAAGGTCAAAAAATTTATTGAAATTCGTTTCAATCGGCAAAGAATACCGGGTACTTCCGGTGATTTCTGCCTTCGCAAGAGAAACTAATCCTGATTTAGCTTGTCCAATAGGTTGGGTAAAGGGATAAAATAGATAAGCTGAATCATAGTTTTGGGCAAACACACTAGAATAACCATTTAAGTTGTTTTCCAGCCAAGCGACTTGATCAACGTGTCGGGAACGGTCCCCTTCTACATCAACTTCCTGAAAGAAGGCGATATCCGGATCTGCAGACGCTACGGCTTTTGTAATACCGGTCATGTTTTTCTTTACTTCTGCTTCGTCATACGCACGGGAATACTTTCCGTTATCCATAAAGAAACTAAAATCTTGCGAGTAAGCACCGAAACCGATATTGAAAGTCAGTGCTTTATAAGTCGTATCTACTTGTAATGTATTGGATTGCTGATGCTCAACAGACAATTTTTGATTATCCGGCAACCGATCGTAGCTTAAAAATAAATAAGCCAGATAGACACCAAAAACCAAAACAACTGCTAACACTAAACCACCAATAATCTTTATCAATTTTTTCATTATTTTTCCTCCTCATAGCACTGACTATCATATCAGAAAATCTACGTTTGTGGAATAACTGAAAATTTCGACAACTATTGGCATAGTGTGGCGTTTCTATAAAAACTTTTAAAAGACTTATAGAAATATTCAAAAAAACAAACTAGATATGATCAGCCCAATGGAGCCAACAGCTAGAAAAATCAGCCCGATTCCCGCTGCTTTTTTCCGTTTTTCGATATCTGCTCGTTTTGCATCAGAAAGAGCCACGATGGGATATTTTCTTCTAGCAATCAAATACATTAATATCCCACTGGAATTATTGCCGTTCATCGCTAATAACCCCCAAAACTTAGGGTGTTTCAAATTACGGGCTTTCGCATCAATCACAACGATTTGGTAGATTTGATAAATAATCGTGATCATGCCTACCAACGCAACAGCCGCCGCGCTTACTAAAGAAATATACTGTCCTTTCATTTTTTTCCTCCTACAGTTTTTTTATTATTTGATAGAGTAAAAATGACGAGCTGATCACAACTAGACAAAATACTCCTGCCAGATAATATTCATTTTCCGGAATAAAGCGGCCAACAAGAATGAAGAATCCAATTAAAATGATTTGAACAATGATTGCTCCAATCAATTTTTGATTGCTTTTGACGATATTAGTGCTTTCTTCTAAATGTGCCATCATCTCCTGATCTCCTTTCAATAAATTGTCCAGACTTATTTGGTAAAGATCACTCAATTTGATAACGCTGATGATATCAGGATAAGATTTCTCATTCTCCCAATTTGAAATTGTCTGCCGTGAGACATTGATCTTTTCTGCTACATATTCTTGAGTAAATTTATTGCTTGCCCGTGCTTCTTTTAATTTTTTGCCGATCTCCATATCTCTTCTCCTTTCGTGATCATCATGTCATAATGAATCCCACATATCTAGCAAATACCTTGTACATCCTGGTTTTTGTTTGTCAAAATCCTTTTACATTAGCGTATCCACAATTTTTATAGGCTCATTCCATCACATTTAAAACCTCTCATTAAAATAATAGCATAACAGATAATTTATGATAGACTAACCCTAAAACAAGAGGTGTACTGTTATGACCCAAGTTGAACTAACTAGATTCAAAGTAAAAGAGGGAAAAACTAAGCAGGTTGATAAATGGTTGAAATTTCTCAAAGATAATATGGAAGAAATGCTGCTTACATTGGAGCGAGAAAAAATGTATGTAGAGACAATTTTTAGAGAGGAATTAGATGGTCAAGAATTTTTGTATTGGTATTCTATTCAGAATCCAGTAGGTCTGAATGTAGAAGATTCTGAAAACTGGATCGACAAGAAGCATCTGGAATATTGGAAAGAATGTATCGATACCAACTATAAACCGGTTGATCTAATAACCGAAGTAGTGATGATTCCAGATAAAATACGGAAGCATATGAAGTAACTCTATAAATAAGTTAAAACAAATTAAACACTTGTATCTTCCAGTTGCAGCTGAAAGTTGATTAAATAGTTGAATATATTATTTAACCCTAGTATAAGACCATTTTTAGAGATTGGTCCTCTACTAGGGTTTTTCTAGAAATTTGAAAATTCTATTTTTCTTCGATCAAGCGTTCTGGCATCATACCTTCAAGAAATTCCCAAACGCCATTTCCTAGTAACAATTCTTCACGGTCATATTGGGAAATCTTGGTTCGTAAAAGTTCTTCTTGATTGTTCAAAACTTTGCTTGGCCAATGAGGATCGATCAGGATCGAGCGGCCGATTGCCACCATTTCCGCATACTGCAATACTTCTTCTGCATCTGCTTTGGAGCGGACATCTCCTACTCCAATCAATGGTACCCGTCCTTTGATTTTTTCATGAACGTATTGGATCATCGGCTTTTCTTGGTATTCCTCACTAACGGACACGCGGCTACAATCATTCAATGAGATATGCAGATAATCTAATGGTTTATCTGCCAAATGATCTACTAAGTACAGTGTATCTTCAAAACGGATCCCGGGAGTTTCATATTCTTCAGGAGAAAAACGATAGCCTACGATGAAATCTTTCACGCCGCTGTTGTCTACCGCTTCTGTCACAGCATCTACTAATAGATCGATGAAGTGATATCTTTTTTCTAAACTACCACCCCATTCATCCGTCCGTCGATTGGAATGAGGCGAAAAGAATTGTTGGATCAAATAGGTATTAGCCCCATGAAGTTCCACACCGTCAAAACCGGCTTTGATTGCTCTGATCGTAGCTTTTTTAAAATTCTCAATCAGCAAAAAGACCTCTTCAGAAGGCATTTCTCGCGGTGTTTCGGCATTTTCCCGTTCTGCTGGAACTGCACTGGGGGCGATTGGTTGCGTGTTCCGCAAAATTTCAGAGTTTGTCATCCGTCCACCATGAAAAATCTGCAGGATCGCTTTTGTGCCGTTTTGTTTGATCGTCGCCGCAAGTTTGGCTAATCCAGGAATAAAGCGGTCATCATAGACCCCTAATTCCCCTTCCCAGCCTTTACCGTTTGCTTGTACGTTAGCTGCTCCGGTGATGACAGCGCCCACCTCTCCAGACCGCAGTCCATAATATTCTCGTTCATCTTTGGTGATCACACCATCATAAAAAGACATTTTGGTCGTCATAGGTGCCATGACGATACGGTTTTTTAAAGATAATCCACGTTTAAAGGTAAGACTATTTTTTAGTGTAGACATGAAAAAACTCCTTCCATCTATTAAAGGTTCATATTTAGTTATAGCACTGGATGGTTTTTTTGCAAAAAGATGCGCTTGTTAAATGAGAGTTTTGCGACGCTACACTTCTTGTGTTTTTGGTCGTACGACTATATTGCTGACTGACATCCAGCCCAGCATATCGATAGCAAAGACGACGGCACTTGAGATATCTTCAGAAGTCGATCCCCACTCTTTTTGCACTATTCTTGACGTAGTCCTTCTATGAACGTTCGTACTGTAAATTTTGTTTTTCCTAGATTTTGTCGTAATGAGCGATTTTTTTATTCAATTGTTCCAGTGTTCTGCCTAATTCTTGATATTTCAACACTAATTGTTCTCTTTCTTCTATCAATAGTTGTTTGCGGGCTGTCTGGGTTTCTGTACCCTGTTGATAACAGATATGTATATTCAATCAATGACTCAACACTTAACCCTGCACTGCGCATACACTTGATGAATTCTATCCATTCGATATCTTCTTCAGAATAATCCCGAACGCCGCCGTTTTTTCTTTTGATAGACGGGAACAGTCCCACTCGTTCATAATACCGTAATGTCACGGCGGTCAGATCCGTCCGTGCTGCTTCTGAGATCGTCATTTCTATCAGCCTTTCTGGTTATACTTAACTTCAAATCCTTTTCAAACAAGATCAGCTATTGTCGTGTCTTTACTTTAGCGAGTACTTTCGTTTGCTGACAGGACATGTTTACCCTTCAGAGCTTTTACGATTTGTTCGGTGATGTTTTCAACAGTAACACCATTTTCTTGCAATAGTTCAGCTGCATTATAACGATCATGGAAGGCTTTTTCCAAACCATAATTTTGAACCCTCACATCGGTATTGCCGAGATAGCTGGCGATCGTTTGACCATAACCGCCGTCGACGATCCCGTCTTCCAGTGTAACTACTAGCTGATGGTCGTCTGTTAAATGATCCAATAGATCTGTATCAAGTCCTGAAATAAATTTAGGATTGATGATTGTTGCTTGGATCTCATACTTGGCATCCAATTCTTTGGCGATCTCTTCTGCTAACGAATAAAAATTCCCTACACCGACAAGAGCAACCTTTGAACCAACTTTCGTAACTTGATTTTTATAAAGTTGGGAATAATCAGTGGTGTCAGCTACTCCTGTTTCCTTTAACGCTCCGACTGGTACCCGGATAGCAACCGGATGATCCGTTTGTTCCAAAGACCAATCCAGCATCGCCAAGTATTCTTCTTTGTTCGTAGGTGCCAGATAAACTACATTCGGGATGTGGCTCATAAAAGGAATATCAAAGATCCCTATATGGCTTTCGTCATTCATCCCGTGGACAGAAGCTCCGTAAACCAAGATCGTTCCTGGAAGATCATTCAATGCCAAATCGTGGGAAATCTGATCAAAGCTTCGTTGCATAAAGGTGGAAGTGACTGCCCAAACTGGTTTGACACCATTTTTCGCAAGCCCGGCTAACATTGTCGCTGCTTGCTGTTCCGCAATACCGACATCGACAAATTGTTTGCCGACTTTTGCCCGTTGTTCTTGATTGAATAAAACCATCGGCGTTCCGGCGTTTACCGCTACAATGGTAGGATCAGCCGCCATTTTTTTCATCAGATATTCCGTCGTCACACTGTTATAGGTGTCTTTTTTATTGCCGGCTGAAAGATATTCCCCGGTCTCTAAACTAAAAGGACCGCCTGCGTGGAATTTTTCACGGTTTTCCTCTGCAAATTTGAAGCCTTTTCCTTTGATAGTATGGATGTGCAGCAACACAGGATGATCTGTATCCTTTACTTGTTGGAACAACGCGATCAACGCGTCTAGATCATTTCCGTTATCAAGATAATGATATTCAAAGCCTAATGCTTTAAAAAAGTTGTTTTCTACCTGTCCGTTTGACGCCCGCAATTCCCGCAGATTACGATAAAGACCGCCGTGGTTTTCCGCGATGGATTGATCATTGTCATTGACGATCACGATCGTGTTTGTCCCCAGCTCAATGATATTGTTCAAGCCTTCGTAGGCCAAACCGCCTGACAAAGAACCGTCCCCGATGATCGCGACAACGTTATCGTCTTCGCCTTTTAAATCCCGCGCTTTTGCGACGCCGCTTGCCAAAGCAAGTGATGTAGACGTATGACCGACTGTAAATAGATCATGTTCGCTTTCTTTGGAGTTGGTATAACCTGAAACGTCATCGTAATGTGCAGGATCAATAAAGGCTTGTGCCCGTCCTGTCAGCATTTTATGGAAATAGGATTGGTGAGATACGTCAAAAATAATTTTATCCTTTGGAGAATCAAAAACGTAGTGTAAAGCCACTGTCATTTCCGCTACACCTAGATTTGGTCCATTATGCCCACCATGCCGGCTGACCTTTTGCAACAATGCCTCCCGCGCCTCATCCACGAGCGTATGTAATTCTTCGTTCGTCAGTTTTTTTAAATCCTGTGGGTCATGAATTTGTTCTAAAATCATAGTCATCCTCCTCTGTTTTTCCAGTGTACAACTTAACCTGGACTTTAAGTCAATAAGAGCTTTGAAAAAAAGTAAATTTCTCCACCTAAAAAACTCACGGCATATATAAATCAAGCTGTGTTTCGATAAAAATTACCGAACATACCTGTTTTTTTAGCTAGTTACAACTGCCTAAACAATCTAAATTCCCTATGACTACCTCTTCCTCTTTTCTACTAAGTATTTAAAAGCAAAAAATAGCTCATTTCAGTTTTTAAAGTATATATTTAAAGTAGATCTATAATATGTGCCGGTAAAAAAGACTATAAATATCTTTTCCTCACCATATTTATAAATAATTTTCTTTATCAAGAAAAAAATGTTATGCAGTAATTTTACTTATAAAGTTTTCTATTATAAAACCATCAGAAAAAGCCTTTGTAGTAATGGAGAAAATTTGGGATAATAAACTAAACGATTCTTAAATAAAACGGCGTATTTTCTAGTCGTTATTTTGCGCTAACCACAATATGAAAGCGGTGACGAAGATGGAGACACAACCTTTTCAGTATGCGGAGACAAAAATCAACGAGTTAATGGCTGCCCTACAACAAAACATCCTTGGTAAAACAGAGATTCTGCGTTTAACAGTCACAGCATTGTTGGCGGATGGACATATATTATTTGAAGATATTCCGGGTGTCGGAAAAACATTATTGGCAAAAACATTGACGCAAGCGATCCAAGCCGATTTCAAACGAATCCAATTCACTCCTGATCTATTGCCTAGCGATCTTTTAGGTGTCTCGATCTTTAATCGGCAAACCAACCAATTTGAATTCCATCAAGGTCCGATCTTTACCACGATCCTTTTAGCAGACGAATTGAATCGAACAACACCCCGCACGCAAGCGGCTTTATTGGAAGCTATGTCAGAAAAACAGGTGACGATCGAATCAAAATCAATATCCTTAGATCCACACTTTTTCGTGATTGCTACACAAAATCCTTTAGAAAATGAAGGAACCTACCCGCTTCCGGAAGCCCAGTTGGATCGGTTCTTGTTTCGTTTGAAATTAGGTTATCCAGCCGAAAAGTTTGAACTGCAGATGTTAGCTGGGAGGAATGATTCTAAGCCGGTCCCTCCTGTTTTGTCCCTAGATCAATTAACGACTTTAAAGTATACTGTTCAGCAAGTCCACATCGCTCCCGAACTTCTCCGGTATGCTTTGCAGCTGATTCAAGCAACTCGTATACATCCAGATCTGGTTTTAGGCATCTCCCCTCGGGCCGGTGTAGCATTTATCCAAGCGGCAAAAGCATACGCTTTGACGTGGGGACGAGGATATGTGACACCAGATGATCTGCAAGCCGTTGTCCCGGCAGTTTTTCACCATCGACTGATCCTCAAAGATTTTTCTCAAAAACAAGTTGATGAGATCATTCGTGAGATCATTGATCAAATCCCTGTTCCAGTGAGGTAGCCGAATGATAAAAACGATTCTTCATTTTACTTTGCAAGTATCCGTTTTGCTGGGACTGGGATTGTACGCATTTGGCTTCGATTATTCCCTTGGCTGGTACCTTTTCTATTTTTATTTACTATTTTGTTTCGTCAACTGGTTTATGTGGCTAATGCCGGCTGGTTTGCTCTCCTTTTCCTTAAGACAAACTGTCGCCCATGCCCAAACTCAAGAGCAATTACCAATAGTTTTTGATCGCCGGCTATTTCTAGAGCCTTACCTGTCCTTCAATGGTAAGGCGATTTCTTTAAATAAAAATGAAGAGCTCTATTTGCCGGTTTTTTTCAAGCATCGCGGCATCGTTGATTCACTGCCTCTCACTTTAGAAATCAGTGATCTGACAGGTAAATTGCAACGAAAGAAAACCTATATATTAAAGGAAAAAGTGCTGGTTTTGCCGAAACCAGACTTTGAATACAGTCGAAATCTTTATACTTTTTTACTGAAAAATAGACTGCTTTACGAAAAAGATTATTTTTCTTCCGAGATCGCTGACCATCGAAACTATCAGTATGGAGATCCGTTGAATCGAATCAATTGGAAGCTTTCTGCTCGGACAGAGGATTTGATCACACGAGAACTCTTGCCGGAAGAAAATCAGCCGGTTCTGATAATTTTATGGTCGGATTCAGAAAAGTTGATCAATTTGTATTATTCCTTCTATCAACAGCATAAAAATGACTTTCATTTCTTGATTTGGTCAAAATCCGGGGTGCTCTCTCAACACATCACACCGGAAGAATGGGCGGTGTATCAGCAAGGCCCCCCTGCTGGCGTTTTGCCGAAAAATCGTCAGATTCTGCTGTTTAGTGAACGTAATGAAACAACAGCACCTAGCATTGCTTTCTTGCAGCAGCATAACTCCGTCACCTTGATCGAACAGCAAGAAATGCTGCAAATACATGGTAAAAAGCAGAGTTGGACACTACCAAAGGCGGTGAGTACCGATGATTAATTCAAAAAAGCACTGGCTGTTTTCGCTGTTTTCTTATTTATTGCTGGCAACATTGATCACACCCTTTGCTATTGCCAATAAGCTTTCACCAACTTGGCCGTTGTACCTCTTTTTATTTCTTTTGCATCTTTTGCTTTCTTTGCGGTTACGGATCATACGGCTCTTTGGAATCTCTTTACTGACTTTGTGGGTGCTGCATTTGACGATCCCTGTGGAACCAGGCCTCTCTTTAAGCGAATGGCTGCCAGCTCTTGTCCAGAAAATTTATGGACAGCTGCAGCTGATCTATCAAGGAACAGCCTCTCATTTACCAGTCGATACAGCAGTATTCTTTATGACGCTCTTTTTGCTTTTATCTAGTCTATTGATTTTGCGTTTTCATCGGTGGCGCTTGGCCGTATTTTTTACTATCTGTTATTTGATTTTATTGACTATCTTTAGCCATCAAACCTTATTATTTGAAGGTGTTTTGATCTCTATCAGTTGTTGTGGATTTCTGCTCACTGAAAAAATGATTGAAAATAAATCAGCCAAAAATAACCGCTTGCTCCTCTTTTTAAGTCTTATCGGTGTATTCGCTTTTCTTTTCCCAATCAGTCTGCCGCAAGTACAACGAGAAATTTTCTTTTGGGGGCAACCATTGCGGAATCGGATCAACGAGGCAGGAATTTTTGACGCGATCGCTGATTACGGGGGCGGTTCAGGTGCTCTCAAACGAAGCGGCTTCTCTGAAGATGATACGGTTCTTGGCGGTCCTCTAGCAGATGACTTTACTATTTTATTTACCGCTCAAATGTCTTCTCCAAGCTATTGGCGAGTAGAAACAAAACATAATTACAGCGGCCAAGGATGGACAGATATCGGAGAAAATAGAGGATATCCTTCCAATCCGTTTTATCTTTTTACTTATCCTGGAACACTGGTAGCTGATAGCGAGACTGTAACCATCACACCAAGTGAAGCAATCCCTTATTTGCCTCAGCCTTATGGGAATATTCAATGGAACATCCCGACTGTATTAAATGAAGTTCGCTTTGACAGGAGTACTGAACGGATTTCTTTTTTTGCATCAACGGCAGAACAACAGTTGATATTCCGTCCCCTTCAAAGGCCTACGATCCAAGAAGCACCGATTCTGCCTGGTATGGCAATGTACACCCAATTGCCGGATTCAGTGCCAAGACGAGTCCGGGAGTTGGCTGCTGAGATTACCGAGGATGCTCAGAGTCAGTTGGAAAAAGTGGAAGCGATCCAAAACTATCTGCGTTCAGGAGAATTCCGCTATTCTAAGATCGATACAGAAGTCACTCCAGAAAATCGTGAGTATGTAGATTACTTTCTTTTTGATTCAAAGGTGGGTTATTGTGACAATTTTTCCACAGCTATGATCGTTCTGCTGCGTAGCCTGGATATTCCGACACGTTGGGCGAAGGGCTTTAATAACGGAGCTGTTGCAACAACTGAAAATGGTGTCGAAGTCACGATCCGCAATGCTGATGCCCATTCTTGGCCGGAAGTTTACTTTACTGACTATGGCTGGCTGCCCTTTGAGCCGACACCGGCTTTTTCTGATACCTTTTCACAAGAATCTACGACAGAGACAACCCTACCAACTGCAGAGACAGAGACTTCGGAAACAAATCCATTAGAGACGAGTGCTCCTAGTGAGGAGACTTTAGTGAGCAGTACTGTGGAAGCTGCCCAAGGATCTGAAACACATTATCTATTTGACTTACGTCTGCTCTTTATCCCTTTACTATTAGGACTAGTCATAACTGCCCGATTTTGGGTATATCACCTCTTGTCTTTTGCACTCAATATACTTTCCTTTGAATCTGGCTATCGCTCCCTGCTTTTCTTGTTCTCAAGAAAACTGCCTCGCAAGCCAGCAGAGACATTAACCGCTTATAGTCAGCGGGCGGAAGAAAAATGGCAACTAGATGGCAACTGGCAAAAAGCAACAAGCCGCTACGAAGAATCTCTCTACGGGGGATCAAAAGCTACCAGTGAAAAGCGACTTCTCTTAGAAAGTTTACGAATTCTTTTTTCTAAAAAAAGAAAATAAACATTTAGATATGTGATTGCCAAGCGGTGCCTCTGTTCAACAGGAGCCCGCTTGGTTTTTGTTTATAAAAATCACCTATTACTACCTCCTCCCGCACAATCTTTTTCAAAACTTGATACTGGTCAATTTTTTATCGCCCAATAGTCTCTATACTGTGTCTTGTAAGAAAGAGAAAGAAAAGAGGAAGAAAAATGAAATTTCAAAAGTGGATCCAAGATCATAGTAACCACATCACTGTTTTATCAGCCATCTTGATCGTTTTAGGCTTTATCGGTAAATTTGTCGGCGCCGTGTTTTTGTACAAAGCAGCATTAGCCGTTGCCTCCATCATCGCCGTGATCCCAATTGCGATCCATGCCTATCAAGCAGTAAAAGTCAAAGTCATCTCCATCGACCTTTTAGTAACGATCGCGGTAGTGGGTGCCTTTATCATTGGAGAATACAATGAATCAGCTATCGTGACTTTCTTGTTTTTATTCGGCAGCTACTTGGAACAAAAAACATTGACGAAAACAAGAGCATCCATCAAAGCTTTGACAGAAATGGCCCCTACTACCGCCAGCATTGTTTTAGCGGATGGTACCATCGAAGAAGTCGAAATTGATGACGTGGAAGAAGGCGACATCGTATTAGTGAAGACTGGCGGTGCGATCCCTGTAGATGGGCAAGTTATTGACGGAAAAGGTTACGCGGATGAAGCGGCTGTTACCGGTGAATCCAAACAAGTCGTCAAAACCCAAGGAGATGAGGTTTTCTCTGGAACTATCTTAGCAGATGGGTATCTAAAGATCGAAGCGACAAAAGTCGGTGACGATACGACATTTGCGAAAATCATTGAATTAGTCGAAGAAGCACAAGATACCAAATCTCATGCAGAAAAATTTATTGACCGTTTCTCTCAATACTACACACCTGCCGTATTGTTGATCGCATTGCTTGTCGGTTTGTTCACCCGGGATTTTCGTCTAGCGATCACCGTTTTGGTTCTTGGTTGTCCTGGGGCTTTAGTGATCGGTGCTCCCGTTTCCAATGTGGCCGGTATCGGTAACGGTGCAAAACGCGGCATCTTAGTCAAAGGCGGCGAAGCGATGGATACTTTTTCCAAGATCGATACCTTTGTCTTTGATAAAACCGGTACCTTAACAAAAGGAACCACTGCTGTATCCAATATCAAAAGCTATACAAATGACGAAGATCTCAGTCTCGCTTTAGCTGCGCGGCTAGAAACATTATCCGATCACCCGCTTGGACGGGCTGTGATTAATTATGCCAACGAGAAAAAATTGAACTTTCAACAACTGGCAATCAAAAATAACCAAACCATCAAAGGACAAGGAATCTCAGCTGAAATCGAAGGTCATGAAGTTTGTGCCGGAAATGCCAAATTGATCGCGACTCATAAACTATCTTTGACACCGCAACAAGAACAAGATCTGCTGCAACTGCAAAAAACCGGCAGCTCCATCATAATCGTCGCTATCGATAAAAAAATTACCCAGATCATCGGTGTTTCTGACGTGATCCGTCCAGAAGTTGCTGAACAGTTGGCTCGTCTGAAGCAAGCCGGTGCCAAACATTTGGTGATGCTGACTGGTGACAACCAAATCACCGCCGATTATGTCGCTAATGAGTTAGGGATCGATGAAGTCCACGCTGAATTACTGCCGGATGAAAAGGTTCAATTCGTTAAAAAATTCCAAGATGAAGGTCGTCGTGCCGCCTTTGTCGGTGATGGGATCAATGATTCACCATCTTTAGCAACCGCAGATATCGGTATCGCAATGGGTTCAGGAACCGATGTCGCTATTGAAACCAGTGATGTCGTCTTGATGCAATCCAGTTTTGAAGCATTAGTCCATGCCTATCGCTTAGCTAAAAAAACTGTCTTGAACACTCGAGAAAACGTCGTGATCGCGATCGGAGTCGTATTATTCCTGCTCATCGGTTTGTTCGCCGGTTTCATCTACATGGCCAGCGGAATGTTCGTCCATGAAGCCAGCATTCTAGTCGTTATTTTCAATGCTATGCGTTTGTTGTACTTCGACCATAAAAAAGTTGAAAAACTTGATAGTCATCAAGTTCTTTCCGACAGCTCTGCCCTACAATAAAAGCATCAAGAAGAAGAAAGGAAAATCTACTATGAAAAAAATCATCATGCAATTAGATACATTGTCTTGCCCAAGCTGTATGCAAAAAATCGAGAATGCCGTTTCTCAACAACCTGGAGTGAGCGATACAAAAGTCTTATTCAATGCCAGCAAAATCAAAGCTAACTTCGATCCAGATGAAGTCAGCCCCGAACAATTGTCTGCCGTTGTAGAAAAATTAGGTTATGAAGTCCAATCAACGAAAGTGAAAGAGGCGTAAATCAATGAGTACAGTCGAAGAAAAATTTGCCGAAGAAGTCAAAAAAGCGGATCTTGATCATCACAAACCAACTGCCGGCGCAATGGTCGGTCATATTTTAGCCAATTTTAAACTGCAAGAAATGAAGCTGACACAAGCACAATTCTACGTTTTAGGCGCCAATGCCAATGAATTGAGTACCGTCTTTGAAGGATTTGCCGATCAAGAAGCGGCTTGGTTCAAAAAAATCGCTCACGAACTAGTGATCGAAAATGAAGTGATCCCTACTACGTTGGAAGAAGTAACCCGCTACGGCAAGATCCCTGAGCACGGTCAAAACAAGTACTTGTCTGCGACCGCTATGCTGGAAAATTTCGCAAAGGACTTTGATTTCCAAAACGTCTTCATTACACGGGGCATCAAGTTAGCTGAAAAAGAAGAAAAATACGGCTTGCAACAACTACTCGTTGAATTGTTGAGCTTCAACAAAGATGTCATTTACCAAGTCCAACGCCTGCAAGGAAAAACCGTTCGTCAAGACCTTGATGACGAAGATGAAGACGACGATTAGCCCTTAAGATTATAAACACAAAAATAAAACCTTCCCCTAAAAATAAAGATCATGTCGCGAAACAGGAGACAGCGATCACGATCTCTTATGAAATAAGATAAAAAAACACTTGCTGATGCTTTGTCTACGAGCATCGGCAGGTGGTTTTTATTGATTGATAGTTGATTTCCCCTAAAAATTTATGTTCACTACACTTGTTTCTTACTTTGATCCGTTCTGAGATTACGCCAAGTTGTTACCTCGCATTGACCATAACCATTATCTCCCGTAGCTACCACAGAGCCATCCGATCTTAAGCCGATGGTATGAGAACAACCGGCTGCAACGGCAATGATCTCTTGCCAATTTTCTACATTGCATTGCCCAAATCGATTATCACCAGTTGCTATGACTGTCCCATCTAAGCGTAGACTTACTGTGTGATAGCTTCCCGCTGCAATCATGGTAATTTCACGCCAACTGCTTACATCACATTGCTGATACTCATTCCAGCCAACAGCTGTTACGGTACCATCATTCTTGAGACCAACAGTATGGAGATAGCCCGCTCCAATAGATTGGATACTCTCCCAATCCTCTACATTGCATTGTCCCCGCATATTATTTCCAGTAGAGATCAAAGTCCCATCTGCTTTTAACCCGATGGTATGCCAATCTCCTGCAGCAATGGCCTTGATTTCTTGCCAGTGGGCTACATCAGACTGTCCTTCATTCTCTCTGCCTACAGAGATCACCGTACCGTCTTTTTTCAATCCTAACGTTCGCCGCCAGCCTGCCGCAATAGCTGCAATATCGTGCCAATCACTGACATCGCATTGATTGTGCTTGTTCCACCCAGTCGCTACGACAGTCCCATCGCTTTTCAGCCCAACGATGTGTTCATTACCGGTATTCGTCGCAAGATGCACATTACCGATCGCAACAGATTGGATATCCTTCCAATGATCAGTCTTGAATTGCTTGCTTTTATCTGGAGTCACAACAACGGTAGTGTCCGATCTGATAGCCACACTGTGACGTCTGCCTGCCGCGATAGTAAATAATCCATTTGAGTCATGACACACTTTTATCCAACTCCTTTTGAAAAGCCTTCAATGGGTATATGATCTATTATGCTCATTTTAATTCAGCAGAATATATTTGCCAACATGATTTACTTCTTATTTGTGAGATAGGAGCATAAAAAATACCAGATAAGCAATGCCTACCTGGTAGTAAGATTTTCAAGGAATCTTACGTAATTATCGTATCATAAAACGAATAAAAACAATACCTTTTGTACTAATTCTAAAACTTATTTTCCATGTATAGAGTAGAGTTAACTGCTTTTTACAATTATAGGTACTAATTTTTAATATCAGCAGTATTACTTACAGTAGTTTCTAAAAAAGCAAGTAATCTATTTGGATAATCTCCTCAATTGCTTATAGCATCCACCCCGTGCCTTTATGAATCGTCTCTTTATTATCATTCAATAACTCATTTACGGTGCTACAAGTAACATCTACATTACTTTTTTTAAAATAATTGTTTACTGCGTTTTCTCCAATTCAAAAACAACCTTGTCGCCTTGTTTCAGGATGGTTTCTTTTGCGCCTTTCATAGCAGGCTCTCCATTAATAGTATAGGTCCAGTATTTATTTTCTTTTGGATCTTGCTCATGGCCTTCAATTGACGTGATGAACCCATCTTCATCTTTGATCGTGAAGTTTTCTTTCATCGTATCAAATAGATTTGCCTTCTCTTTGACTTCGATTTTTTTAGAATCGATTTGCTGCTTGTCTTCTTTTAAAGTGATCGTCACAGTTTGTTGAGTTGTTTTCTCCGTAGTCGTACTTGCAGCAGTATCTGTTGCAGGAGTACTACAACCACCGATCACCAAGGTACTTATCACGAGAAGACTCGCGGTGATGATTTTTTTCATTATTCTCACTCCTTAAAAATTCTTGCCGTTATGGTCCTCGTTTATTTTAAAAAAAGAGCAGTTAAAATACAATAACAATTTTTTTCATTGTTTTTACAACCCGCATTTAAGTTGAACTTTACAGTTTGTGCAGGTACTGCATCCACCGATTTCTTCGATCGTTCCTTCATGACAGATGGGGCAAATCTCGCCTTCTGCAAGTTGTTCATCGACAGACACAATTTGTTGCTCATCTAAAAGATCCATCTGTTCGTTCTCTTCTGCTTCCAAAGTCAACACTTGACTATCTCGACTCCCATCGACATAAACGGTACCGCCTTTTGCTCCACCCTTGTACAGTTGTTCGTAGATTTCAGCAACTTGTGCTACTTGTGAACCTCTTGGTGCGTTGACAGTCTTAGAGATCGAACTATCCACCCAACGTTGGATCGTACACTGTACCCCAACGTGTGCTTCTGGATCAAGACTCATAGCTGAAACAAAAAATTCTGGTAATTGTTCTTTGGTACAGGTTGGATGCTCAGTGAGATATTCATCCACGATTTCGGCATTGACTTCAATAAATTTACCCAAACGGCCGCTTCGGAAATACGAAAAGGCGAAATATGGTTCTAAACCAGTCGAAACACCAGCCATTGTGCCCGTTGATCCAGTAGGTGCAACTGTCAGCAAATGGGAATTGCGGATGCCGTATTTCAGGATGTCTTCTTGGATTTCTTGCGGCATTTTTTTCATGTAACCTGTTTGAATAAATTTTTTCCGCAACTCTTGGGTTTCTTCTTCATTTTTCCCAATAAGAAAAGGGAAACTGCCCTTTTCTTTTGCCAATTCGATCGAAGCTGTATAGGCAGTCGTAGCGATTTTTTCAAAGACTTGATCAACTAACTGATTGCCTTCTTCAGAACCATAAACTTTCTCGCAATAAATCAATAGATCTGCAAGACCCATCACACCTAACCCAACACGACGTTCCCCTTTTGCTTGTGTTTCATTTTTATCAAAGAAATACGGCGTTGCATCGATAACGTCATCTTGAAAACGGACGCTTGCGCGAACGACTTCCGCTAATTTTTCAAAATCTACTTTCTTCTCTTTGCGATTTACCATATTGGCCAAGTTGATGGCAGCCAAATTGCAGACTGCATACGGCGTAAGGGGTTGTTCTCCACAAGGATTGGTAGCGACGACTTTTTGCCCATAAGCCGTGGCGTTTGTCATTTCATTTGCGTTATCAATAAAAAAGATCCCTGGTTCCGCGGAATATGTCGCGCAGAATGTAATCAGATCCCATAGCTCTCGAGCTTTGATGGTAGCATAGGTTTTCACTTTTCGCCCGCTTGCTTCCCACTCTCTGACATCGCCGATTTCTGCCCAGTTTCTATCATAGTCTGCCATTTCTTCTGAGTTGTATTCCTCAATCGCTGGGAAACGCAATTCATAGTCCGCATTCTGTTCTACTGCTGTCATGAAATCTTTTGTTAAACATACTGAGATATTGGCTCCTGATAAAAATTCGCTGTTTTTGACAGAATAGCTTCCACCTTGTTTGATTTTTTGCTGTATCTCTTTCAAATAAGCATTTTGTTCTAAAGCATAGCTTTCTTTATGTTCAAGAACAGTTGTATAAAATTCATGTTCCGCATCAGATAAAGGTGTAAAGGATAATTTTTCTGTGGCAAGTTGTTTTACCGTCTGACTGTCTGTCGTTGCGATCAAGCGCTGCAAGACAGAGGGATTTTGGATTTTCGAAATAATAAATTCAAAAATATCCGGATGCCAATCTGCCATCATGATCATTTGTGCACCGCGACGACTACCGCCTTGCTCTACTAAGTGGGTCAAATTGGCTAAATCGTTCAACCATGAAACGGATCCTGATGATTTGCCATTGACGCCATGAACGATCGCCGCCCGCGGACGTAACGTTGAGCCGTTGGTACCGACACCGCCGCCGCGGCTCATGATTTCCATGACTTCCTGCCGATGTTTGGCTAATCCGCCCCGTGAATCATGGATAAAAGGCATCACGAAACAATTGAAGTAGGTAACTTCGGAATCTGTCCCGGCGCCGTATAGTACACGCCCAGCAGGAATCAGATTTTGCTCGACCAATTGTTTATAGAATACTTGTTCAAAGTCATTCTTTTGAGGATCTTTTTCCATTTTAGCGATACCATGAGCGACACGTTTGGCTATTTGCTCATAATAGATTTCTAAAGGTTTCTCGACTTCGTTTTTATTTCGTTCTACTAATCCTGAAGACATTTCTAGCGGATCTGTCAGCGTGCTGCGAAATTCTTCCTCCACTTCAATAATCAAACGGTCATCTGTAATATCCCTAACGATACCGATTCCCCGTGCTGGATATTGGGGATGGGGCTGTGTTGTTAAAACAACTAAGTCTCCTACAGTGATCGTATGACCATTAGGATCTTTAGACGCATAACGATCCAGCATGATCAAGCGAGAAATGCCTTCAAATGTCATAGACATCTCCGGTTTGATAGGAAACAGTCCTTCAAATTGCTGAATATCTTGGTTCAATTTTTCTTCATATTTTGCGGTATATATTTTTGGCAAATGAATCACTCCTAAATAACATTCCTTTTAAAAAATACAATATATTGTGTTCGAAAATCATTATCACACTATATATCGTATTTTTCAATGTTGTATTTGTAGAATTTATTTGTTATAGTTGAGAATGACTCTCAATTAATCAGCTTTAACAGTTGATTCCAAAGTGCTTTTTTGTGTTTTGCTCCAACCCGGTCCGCTATTTCTCCTAGATTATCAACCGCACGATAAAAAGCACCAAAGCAAATAAAAATTTATTGCTTTGATGCGTATAAATAACATATCTATTTTTATTGAATCGTAAAAACTGTCTTTTAATGTCCGCTATTTGGAAAAAATCATTAGGTCAATCTTGCGATTTGCGTTTCTTCAAGCGCTCCTGCAAGATTTTTAATTCACGAAGCTCCACCGCATTCTTATTGATCTTCGCAAAAGCTCGCGCATCGGAAATAAACTCTTCAACGATCTCAGTTTCTTTATTTTGTACTAGGGCATTTTTTGCCAATTGGAACATCAGCCGCGCAAGATAATAGGTCACATGGTTATCTGAACAGATCGCGACTCCATGCTGCAACAACGCATCACTGACACTATAATCTTTGATGCTGGCATAAAATGTTCCGGAATAAAACAAGATATTCAATATCCGCCAAATATCCTCTGACGTTTCAATAGGATATTGATAGACATCGCTGACTGCTTTATCAAAAAAGTATTCCGCCTTCTCTTGATCCCCTTCATTCGCATATGTCAGCCCCAAACCCGTATACGCTAATAGGACAAAAATATATGATTTCTCTTTGGGAGACTCTGATAAGATTTGATTAAAGTAAAAGAAAGATTCTGTGATCTCGCCGCCTTGCAAAGCACTTAAATAACCTTTTAAAAAAAGATAGTGCCATTTTTGTGTTGGACTTTGCAATTCGCTTTGTGAAATCTGATCCAAAATTTTTTGTGCTTCTTCATATTCACTGGTAACCAGATTAAATTCCGACTGTTCCAGCTGTTTATTGACTTTAGACGCTTGAATCCCTACATTTGGGAAAAGTTCCCCTAAACTTAACTGCAGGCGGTTGCATAGTTTGATCAAAATCTTGATCGTCGGAATCTGACCGTTATTTTCAAAGCGGCTCAGTGTGGCTTGGGTGCAGATTCCTTCACTTAACTCTTTTTGTGAAAATCCTTGCGCTTTTCGGGCTGCAATAAAACGTTGTATATCCATTCGTTGATGCTCCTAGTATGTAATGTCTGTTATCATTGTATCACATCGTTTTATTAGATGGCTAACTACAATTGAAAAGGGTTTAAGAAACCATTCCATAACGGGAAAGACAACGAATGTTCATCATATTCATGTGAGTTACTCATTGTTTCAATTAATTTTCTTACCGAACTATGGAGATATCATTGGATAACATCAATCTTCTCTATTTAGTATGTTACAACCAAATAATTTTTAATATATTTTTTTATATAATAAATACAAAAAATAATTTTGTTTTACCTATGAATACCTCTTTTAGTGTGTTTTTTACCAACAAACCCTCAAGCAATTTAATATACTTTTTTATATATTTATTTTATACTTAATCGTGAAAAAACAGACAGCTGTTTTTTACTGGGATTAGCAGAATATTCAATAGGAAGATCTCTCGCATACTTTTTATGTGTGTAATTTCAGTAGAGTTACTTGTCTGATTTATCATGGTGTAAAAATAAGAGAGGATGATTCAAATGGTTAAAAAATTATCAGTAGCGACAGTGATCAACGAAGGCGGACGCGAAGGAGAAAGCAAATCCGTTACCGGCTACCTGAATGTTAAGACAACAATGACGAAAAAAGAAGGATATACAAATCCTGAAGAATTATTTGCTGCCGGCTTCTCCGCTTGTTTCAACGGCGCTATGTCATTTCCATTAGAACGTGACGGCTTAGGCGACAAACCTCGCAGTGTCCGTGCAGAAGTAAGCTTGCTAGGAGACATGAGCGACACAACAAGTCTGCATATTGCAGTAAACATCATCGGCCACATCGATGGACTTTCAAAAGAAGAAATCACAAACTATATGGAAGAAACTTCTCACATCTGCCCTTATTCAAAAGCAGTCCACGGCAATATCGAAGTAACTTACCAAGCAGAATAAACATGAATAGATAAAAAGACCCGTGGAGCAATTTCCGCGGGTCTTGCTTTTTATTGATTAGATCATTTTACCGCTTTTTGAGTACGTCTAGGCTCGACCATAGCTGAGGCTTTTCTAAACTGCAATCACATGACTACTTAGTGCTTTTGAAATTGTCGAGAAGTTCCTGCCAAATAAATTTGATCATAGAACTTGTGGACGCTCCCGAATCTTTTTTATTGCTGATCAGTTGTCCCAAATCACTGGCAAAAATCCCGTAGCTAAAATAACTACCAATCAGAGCCGCTAATAAGGTAAAAACCAAAATAAAGATTTTCATAGATTGTCCCTCCTCTAGGATCTTGCGGTAAGTATAACACCTGATATTCCATTTCGCAATCCGCCATACTTGGCTAGTTCCAATGGCTTCCGTTCATTATACTGCCAATTTTTTTACCAGTACCAAGCAAGGATTCCACTCATCCCACAAATACGGAAAAACCTCTAACTTTGAAAA
Organism: Enterococcus mediterraneensis; assembly: GCF_900604485.1. Taxonomy (NCBI): domain Bacteria; kingdom Bacillati; phylum Bacillota; class Bacilli; order Lactobacillales; family Enterococcaceae; genus Enterococcus; species Enterococcus mediterraneensis. The sequence continues at coordinate 64,014 of NZ_UWOP01000002.1, read as the reverse complement.
ACCCAATGACTTATAAAAACGGATTGTTTGATCATATTGCGGATAAAGCCCTTCATCGACCGTTTTTACTTGCAGAAATTTATACTGCTTTTTTGCATATTCTTCTGCCGTATGAAAAAGTTGCTTCCCTATTCCTTGATGATGCGCTTCTTTTTTGACACCCATACAATAAATCTCTGCTGTGTCTTCACTGGTTGAAGAAAGGCTGATAAATCCAAGATACTCTTCTTCTTTCTTCACGCACCATAAAGGAAACTCCTTTGATTTTTCGATGTATTCTTGTGTTGATTCAGGCAGACCAAACCATTCAGGTAGATCCAACAATACTTCCTGCACGCATCTGCTCTTTTCTGCAGGTTCTTTTACAAAAATAATCTCCATATTTCCTCCATTGATCGCTTCTTTGATGTAAGTATAGCATTTGAAGCACACTTATATGTGGTATAATGAGTAAAATTTGTAACCATCAGTAAGGAGATATTCTTTTGACAAAAAATATTTTTGATACGATAGCGAACCATTACGACACACCAGACCGGCAGGCATTAGCTGCAATTATCCGTGAGGAAGTAGTAAAGTATTTCCCTGTAAACACCAATCAAAAAGTTTTACTTGATTACGGTGGCGGCACTGGACTTGTCAGCTTGCCTTTTGCTGATGCTTTTAAAGAGTTGATTATTGCGGACGCTGCGGAAACGATGCTGAAAATGGCAGAAGAAAAAATCAATACAGCGAATCTGAAAAACGTACGAACGATTCATGCTGACGCTTCGGTTTCATTTCCTACTGTCAAAGCCGATGTGATCCTCGTTTCACTGGTTCTTTTACATATTCCTGATACAGAAACTATTTTAAAGAAACTCTATGAACTTTTAGCTCCTGAAGGACAGCTGATGATCGTGGATTTTGATAAAAACGATCGAATCAATCATCCAAAGGTCCACAATGGATTTGACCAGCAAGAATTACATCAGAAGTTAAAAGCAGCCGGCTTCTCTTCTGTCACCAGCCACACTTTCCATCATGGGGAAAAACTGTTTATGCACCAAGACGCGTCACTTTTCTTGGCGACTGGGAAGAAAGCATAATTCTAAATACCGGAAGTAGATGTTCTATATTGGTCCCATTCATTAGTTAGAATGTAGATTTTAATTATTTTACTGGACAAAAAAAGCCCGTTGATCTCAGGATCGGCGGGCTTTTTAACGTGATGTGGATTTAAAAAGCAAAATTAGTTACAAATATCCTGGAATACTGTAGAAAAGACAGAACAAGGCGACCCAAGCAATCAGCGCTAAAATAAAGATTGTTTTCGTCTCCTTATTCCTGTGTTTTCTAAACTTTAGATAAAGCAACAATACAGCAATAGTATAAGTCGCCAAAATCAGCTTACCCACGAAAATGTGTCCTGCCTTTGGTTTTGATTTGAGTCCTCGTAACCAAGTTTCTTTTCAAAATTGCAACAAATCTATGTTCTTCTATCTTTAGCCTTCTCCTTTACTGCCTACTACATGAATTCAGTCGGTAAAAACTGAATAATGGTGAATAAAATACATAGTACATAAGCTGCCAATACCATATTTCCTAGATCAAGACGCTCCCACTTTCCTTTCTCAGTCTTTTGATAAGCGATCACGAACATGAGAATGGTAACCATACTGACAATGGAAGATCTTGATTCTGAATTAAAAAAGTGTAGATTTATAGTAATTCTTGGTATCAGACCGTAGAGAAGAATTGCTACATAGACGCCTAAATGAGAGTCTTTACTTTTCATGAATGCCCTCCATTTTCTCAAACCATATCAATAAATCCTCTGCTTGTTGTTTGTCCTTAATCAAATCCGTTATAATCTTCTCGTCATTTATCTTTCTATAAAGGACGTTATCATAAAACCGCTTACAATACAATCCTTTTTAAAGTATCTTTTTTGAAAAATCCAACGTGAAAAACAAGAATAAACTGACCTTGACGAAAGAGTATAAAAAAGTGTTCGATGACCAGATAATTAAATACTTTTTGTTTCATTGATAACGATTTCTTTTAGCTGTATGCTTTTTCTGAAATCAACACTCTCAGGAAAGATATTTTCGTTTTTGAAGATAATCGTCTCAGATTCAAAAATTTTTCATACTAAAGGAGGATCGATCTGTGAAGAAACTCGTAGCGTTCTTGTTTCTGATTATTTTGTTGATTAGTGTCCTATTCCTTAGCTTTGATAGACGGAGTAAGAATAGTACCAAGGAGGAAACCTGCGTCTCATCCCCAAAAGCAGATTTCCCTATAATATTTACGATTTCCGAAGTTAATAACCTTGATCCCGATTATCAGGATATCGGAAGAAAAATCAATCTAGCCCAGTTAAAAACTGGTGAAATCATTTTTACCTTTGATAACCTGCCCAACAAGTACTATACCGCGATTTATTTAGATGGAAAACAAGTGATGCCGGCAACAAAAGCAACACTGCGATCATTTGGCTTCAATGTAAACGAGGATAAAAACAGCCCGTTTCTTTCAGTAGGCAGTCATCGGTTAGAAGCCGCGATTTACGAAACTAAAAAACAGGCTGAACAGAACATCCGCAAGTGCAGAATTTTTGAGATGGAATATTCTTATAGGATCAATTAATCTTTCTACGAAAATGACACAGAAGATTTTTCTGCTCCCGCTTCACTTCTGTTGGTGTTGTTCCATCTGTTAACACCAGAAAAAGTGCTGAAAACCACCACATCAAGGTTTTCAGCACTTTTTATTTTTAAAACATGAAATCTTATATCCTCAAAAACTACTGGTTCGACAAATCAAAATTTCCTAACGATCAGTATAGATGATTCTCGCACCAAACGGCATCAATGCTAAGCGAGCCATCTTTAATGATTGGCTAGCAAATGGGATACCGATGATCGTGATTGCCAATAAAATGGCACTTGCGACGTGAGCTAACGCCAACGGGATCCCAGAAACCAACAGCCAAATAATATTTAGAATAACTGAGACTCCATTCCCCTCATAAACGACTTCTTTTCCAAAAGGTGCTAATGACATCGAGGCTAATTTAAAACACTGTTTGCCAACAGGGATTCCCACAATCGTGATACACCATAAACAGCCAGCGAGAAACCAGCTGATAGCACCTGCTAATCCGCCAAAAATGAACCAAATAATATTTCCTAAACAACTCATCTTGTAAACTCCTTTTTCCTAAGTAAGTATATAAACAATACCATACATTCAGTAGAAAAAACTCCTTCTTTTGGCCGATTTTTTAAACTATATTTGTCTTAAATCAATATACGTTTCAATACCTAGTTCATTGGATATCTGCTCTTACTTCTTCAATTACAGTATCTACAACTTTCCCCCCACAAGCTCCACTGCTAATTTGAAACTGCTTTTATTATTCTCCCAATAAAGAAAATCATGAATACGCTGACAGTCTTCCCATCTCCAATCGACATGTTCATTGGAAATACGAACCTCATCTTCAACAACCGATGTCAAAAAAAGAGTCTTTTCTATGATCAATGTCTCATTTATTGGAACAATCTGGGTGCCTAGTTCGAAAATAGACTGTCTATTTATTTTCAAACCTGTTTCTTCCCATATTTCGCGAATTGCAGCTTCTTCAGGCGTTTCGTCCTGTTCGATCCCACCGGTTACCGGCTGCCAAAATTGCAGATCCTGTGTTTTTACCTCCAACAGTAAAAACTTTTTTAAGTCTTTGTTATAAATCCAACACTCAATACTCTGTTTTCTCATCCCTATGCTCCTAGTTATGTACTTTGTTGACGGCTTTCCTTTTCCAGTTTAGCATTAAGGTCATATAACAATATAAAATAAGATCATTATTTTGTACATAAAAGCTAATAAATCTAAGGAATACTTCCGCAAGTGTATTATCTATAACTTAAAAAAATTTAGTCTTTTGCCCTTTACATTGATTTTTCTTTTCCCTTCCTCTATCATTTGATTACCCGTATGGCAACTTATAGTAACCTTACAGCTACACCTGTATACTATCGGAGTACAGATACTAAAGTAAAAACTGTACACAGTCAGATTCCTTGTTTACCCACTTAACCACGTATAAACTCGTTGGATAATAGATGTGGCAAAAAATTTTCTGACTAGAATTCAAATGAATGGAGTAACATCATGGATCAATTGATAAATGAATACAACAATAATCCCTTAGGCTTTACTGGATTTATCGTTTTTACGATCGGCCTGTTATTATTTGCGTTTGGCAGAAAATTTTTCCTTTTTCGTTGGATGTTAGGTGATCGGAGTATGTTCTGGCAATTTTTATGGGGTGGAGTGATAATGATCATCGGATTCGGTATATTATGGTTAAATCGATGAAGTTTTTAAAGTTAGAAGTTTTCCGATTTGGAATAATCTGAAAGGAACGATTGCTATATCTATTACAATAATAAATTAAATAAAAATCGAACTAGCAAAATCCAGTCCAATTTCATAAAACAGTAGCAATTGCTTAAAAATATAATTTTTAGCATATGAAAAAGGAGTGGATTTCTCCACTCCATAAAAGTCTAACTTTTTGGATCAGGTCAACCTTCAAATGGCGCTTTCCTCATACACGCTTTTGTAAATATTCTTTTATTTCCAGTGCTTTCAGAAACTTATTTAATCACAAAAAGATTTGCTTAAGGGCTGTCATAATAATATGGTTTGAACTTCAACTCACCTTTTTTGTTTCCTTTAATGATCACGAGCAACCAACGGTGACTGAATGCTAAAACAGCTAAAATCAGTGATCCACCGAACAAAAGCGTTGATTTTGTCTTTTTCATCACGTTTTATCACATATTCAGATTTATCAAAAGCTTTGGACAATCTTTTGGTATTATTTGTGTAATTCGTCCAGTCTACGCTTTTATATAGTTCAGAAATCTCATTGATTGATTGCGGATCAATACCCCTTTTTCCTCTTTGTCTCCGTTAAATGGACCAATTGATCATTACTTATCCATTCCTCAACGACCGAACGTACGCATCAACTGCAAAAAGTGCGTCAGTAACATCTTCGGCGGTGAATTTTTCAGCCATTTGATGGATAGTCTCTCCTTCTTGAGTCGCCAATTTACCGACCTTCAGCAAATCACCATAAGAAACACCCTCCAACTTCAAATCTTGCAATGTTGTCGGCAGATCAAGAGCTTGATAGAAATAGATGAAGCGATCCAACATTTCCTTCGGTTTATTTTCTAAAAACAGTTGTGTTAATGTCCCATAGGCCACTTTTTCACCGTGAGTCAAACTATGGATCTCTCCATGTAATGCAGTGAACCCGTTATGGATCGCATGTGCCGCAGCAAGTCCACAGCTTTCAAAACCGATCCCGCTGAGCAATGTGTTCGCTTCTACCACGGCTTCTAACGCTGGTGAAACAACATTTGCGCGACAGGCTTCGAAAGCCTGAAGACCATTTTCGAATAAAACCTCTTCACATTTTGCAGCGATCGCTTCGGCAGCTAATGTTGGCGCACCACCACTCATTGTTGACCCGTGGGCTTCAATGACTGATCGACCTTCTACCCATGTTGCTAAAGCATCCGCGATCCCGGAAGCTAATAATCGACAAGGAGCTTTTGCGATCACTGAAGTGTCCACCAATACCAATTCTGGATTCTTTTTGTAAAATAAGTATTTCTCAAAGGTTCCTTCTTCCGAATAAATAACAGATAAAGCAGAGGTTGGAGCATCAGTGGACGCAATCGTTGGAAGGATCGCCACTGGCATTTCCAAATTATCACTAATGGCTTTGGCCACATCGATCGTTTTTCCGCCGCCTAAACCAATGACTAGATCACAATTATTGGATCTCCCGATTTCACTGACGCGATCGATCTCGACTGTTGATGCTTCGCCGTTGAATTCGACTCGTGTAACTTGCATATTTGCTTTTTCCAAATTCATTTGGAATTTTTCACCAACGATTCCCCAGACTACGTCGTCACACAGCAACAAAGGTGTCTTTCCCAAACTTTGAAGATGCGTGATCCCTGTTGTTAAAACATCCCGACCCTGTACATACCTTGATGGACTGGCAAATACTTTTTCCATGTGAACCCTCCAAAAATTTTTATTTAATTAAAGTGAAGAAAACAAATTTCATTCACCCAATTAGTTTGTGTTCGGTAGAAACACACCACCTAAGAAAACCCTTACATTTTAACGCAACACATTTTGCTTTTAAAATAACAATAACCATAAAAATCTGTCACTAATAAAAATGACTTTCTGACTCTTTGCTAACTGCATACACCAATCGAAAAAGGCTATTCTTTCCGCTCCACGATATATTGTTCAACAAATGGTTTTCCGTCTTCAGCTGATTCCAATTGATCACTGGTATCAAAAAGAAATTGTTCACCGGTCTCAGGATCTTTTACGATCACTAAATGACCTCCAAGCTTTCGTTTTGAATATTCAATTTGAGCTGTGCGGGCTAATTCCTTTGTATCATAGTTAGAAGCGATAGCATTTCCCAAATTAAAAAAAATCGATTCTTCCATTTTGTCGCTCTCCTTTCAGGTTGTTTTTCACCTAGTTTCCTTATATTCAGTATATCACAAGCATTTTTGATTGAAGGACGCTAAATAAATTATTTTGATTTTCTATGATAAAGATTACAGAAATCGCCATTTAAACACGTATTTTCCCACTAAATATTGGGTTTCTCAAAAATACGCACTCAGAGATCAAGTTACCTACACCTACTCATAAAAAATATAAACATGGGCTTAGAATCCTCCTCTGCGACATCACTTGTTTTTTGTCTTTTTTATCCATCCTTTACTAATTAAATGAGTGTGCTATAATAAGTTCACTATTTTGTTTAAAATAGTGAACTGAAAATCCTATTAAATCGCCATTTTTAGAAATATCGTTTTTTCAGTTCATCAAAACGAGACAAAATTCTCTTAATGATGAAGTCAGAATTTTCATAAATAAATACGCAAAAGAATGCCAGGAGGTTTGATTTTTGGCTAAAGCAAAAATGACGTACAACGTCCAACCCCTTCGTACGGAAAAAGATATTATTCTTTTTCAACACGAACTTTCAAAAACGGAGTTCGGCAAGCGAAATGAATTTTTATTTTTATTTGGAATCAACAATGGGCTTCGGATGGGTGACATCGTGAAGCTGAAAGTCGGTGATGTCCGTTACAGTGATCAGCCCTATATAATAGAAGAAAAAACCAGAAAAAGAAAACCTCTCTTTCTGACAAATATCCGCTATGAGATCAATGAATACATCAAAGATATGAAAGATGAAGACTGGCTCTTTCCTTCCCGTCAACAAGGCGGGCACATCAAACGGAACACAGTCTATAAAATTTTGACTGATGCTGCTGAAAAATTGGATCGGCACGATATAGGGACCCATACTCTAAGAAAGACATTTGGCTACCATCATTATCAAGAATTTAAAGATATCGCCATTTTGATGTATATTTTCAATCACAGTTCTCAAGAGATCACGAAAAGATATATCGGGATCACTGACGATGAAGTAGCCACTTCTCTAAAATCTTTCCGGCTGGGTGCTTAAATATTTCGATCCAACAAAAAAGTGGAAATCATCAAACTAATGGTTTCCACTTTTTATATTGCTATACAATTTTCTCAATGTTGGCTTTACCATAAAAATCCGTCTTTGGTTAGTTTATGGTAAGAATTGCGGATCATACTGCCGTATGTCAGCAAAAAGATTCCTAAAGATGCTGTTGAAAAGAACATAAAAATACCCAACGCTGGGTGAAAGCCGCCGCTGATACTTGCCATGATCGGAAATAGAGAAAAGACACATAATCCGATCCCTACTACTAAAGAAAAAGCAAAACTGCGTCGATAGGCATCTTCTCGTAATGCTGCTTCTCGCATCACCTTGCTGGAGACCACAAGATTTGCCATTGACCGACTCGCCTTTGTATATCTCATACCGCCGATAATGAATAGTCCCACTGATATTGCGATCCCTAAAAATAAACTACAAAACGCCAATGCGACTCCATCAATCGTTATGAAAAATAGAAAACTGCCCAATGTTCCCCAACTGGTGAATACACCAAACGCAATCTGCAAACTGGCCTTCCTGTATTCTTTCCAGTAATGTTCCGCGTCTTCCAAATCGAAGACGTTGGTTTCTTGCTGCGTAAACTCCATTTCCTTTTCCAAATTCAACTCTTCCAACAACTCGTCAATGGAACCGAACGTAGCGATAACAGCTCCGATAGCTTCATGCTCGCTTTTTCCTTCTTCAATCAATTCATGATAATGATCTTCCATGTTTGCTAATAAATCTGATTTTAGTTTTTCAGTCTCTGTTGTTTTCGGTACTTCGATAAAAAGACTTTCTAAATAATTGCGAATCGTATCCATTTAATTTCCCTCCATAAACTGATCAACAACTGCTTTTGTTGATTGCCATTCCTGTTGTTTTTCCTTCAAATATTCTAATCCAGGTTCCGTTATTTTATAGTAGGTCCGTTTCTTACCATGTGTGATCTCTCCAGGATAAGAACTGATCAGATTATTTTTTTCCAGGCGCGCAAAAACGGAGTAAAGTGTCGTTTCTTTGATGATGTATTTTTCATCCGTCACTTCACGGATCGTTTTTGAAATCTCATACCCGTAAGAATCATTTTTTTTCAGGATTGACAAAATAATCGCATCATTATACCCGCGAATGCCATCACTTGAGATCATTTTGCTTCCTCCATTATTACTTCATCTGTCGTTGTAATCAGTATACTCCAACTACTACGACAGGTAAAGTAAATTTTGCTAGGACTTTAGACCTATTTTGGATGAAAGAACGGCAAATATCTTTGTTTTCAAAGAATACGATGTAATTAAAAAAACGGCCATACAACAGCTTTTTTCTCACAAATTCTTTTTGCTTTGCCTCTGTCGTGGTGCTATACTATGTGAAAAAAGAGAGCGTGTATGGGGTAATTATGAAAAAAATCTGGTTGAAAGAAATCACGCAAGAAGATTTGAAACCATTATGGGAAATCAGTTATGGTCCAAATGCTGATTTGACATGGATGGAATTTAATGGTCCGTATTTTCAGGACCCGGTGTTGAACTGGCAAGAATTTTCTACCGGTTGGGGCAAAGACTCGGTGAATCATCCTCATCGGAAATTGATCATGACTGAAAATCAGCTAGTAGGTATGGTCACTGCTTATTGGGAAGATGGTCAGTTAAAACAATGGCTTGAGACAGGTATCACGATTTATGATCCAGCCGATTGGGGAAATGGGATCGGTTCTGCCGCGTTAAAACTTTGGTGCCATGAATTATTTGACCGCTATCCTTATTTACCGCATCTTGGTTTTACCACATGGTCCGGTAATCTTGGGATGCAAAAAGTCGGCGAAAAGATTGGGATGCAAAAAGAAGGTGTCATCCGCAAAGTACGATTCTGGCAGAACCAATATTTTGATTCCGTGAAGTACGGAATTTTGCGGGACGAATTGAAAAAAAACTGAAGCGATCATCCCCTATTTTGAACATAAAAATGATCAAAAAGAAAGCTGACACGAATGAACAGCTTCCTTTTTGATTTCTACGCAAAAACGATTCATTTGACCACTTTATAAGTCGATCAAATGAATCGTTTTTCTATACTTCTTGGATCCAGCCTTCAGGAGCTTCAACATCACCAAATTGTATACCGACCAATTCGTCATATAGTTTCCGGATCGTCGGTCCAACTTCGGTCTGACTGTAAAAGACATGAAGATTATCTCTATATTGAATGCCACCGATTGGTGTGATGACTGCAGCGGTTCCGCATGCACCGGCTTCTTTGAATCGATCCAGCTCATCGATATAGACATCGCCCTCGATTGTTGGCATACCAAAGCGATCTTTTGCCAAATAAAGCAATGAATATTTCGTAATGGATGGTAAGATGGACTCTGATAACGGTGTAACAAATTCTCCATCTTGAGTGATCCCAAAGAAGTTTGCTGCTCCTACTTCTTCGATTTTTGTATGGGTAGCAGGATCAAGATAAATACAATCCGCAAAATCAGCTTTCACCGCTTCTAGATGGGGGTACAAACTACCGCCGTAATTCCCGCCGACTTTGCTTGCGCCCGTCCCGACAGGTGCTGCCCGGTCAAAATCCGTAACGATAAAATCAGCAGGTTTCAGCCCATCTTTAAAGTAGGCGCCTACTGGTGAACAGAAGACGATAAAGAGATATTCTTCTGCTGGCTGAACACCTAAACAATTCCCCACACCGATCAATAAAGGCCGCACGTACAATGTAGCCCCATAGCCATATGGAGGAACAAACTCCTCATTGGCCCGAACAACAGTTTTGATTGCTTCTAAAAACATACTCTCTGGTACTTCCGGCATCAACAAACGTTTAGCGCTCTGATTCAAACGTTGCGCGTTTTGATCTGCACGGAATAATTGGATTTTTCCGTCTTTGCGTCGATAGGCTTTTAATCCTTCAAAACACTGTTGGCCATAATGCAACGCCGTCGAAGCTTCGCCGATTGTTAATTCATTTGATTCTTGCAAGGTACCTTTTTGCCATTGCCCTTCTTTGAAATGTGCAACAAAACGATAGGGTAAGTTATGATACTGAAACCCCAGATTTGCCCAATCCATTTTTTCCATAAGTCGCGCTCCTTTATAAAAGAAAATCTATTTCGTTATTTTATACTTTCACCCAATAATACCTTTTTCTTTTTTCTACTATACTAATAACGAATATAGGGATGGATTTTGACTCAATTCAATAAATGACGGGTCAAAGTCAGCGATTCTAGCCAAAAGAGGCGCTAAGCTCTCTGGTTCCTTCAACAAGATACCAAGAACGACCGGGCCGGTTCCCCGATTGACCTTTTTTGTATACTCAAATCGAGTGATGTCGTCACCTTCCCCTAAAATATCGGTAACAAACTCCCGCAAAGCTCCTGGACGCTGCGGAAAATTGATCACAAAATAATGTTTTAATCCTTCAAACACTAAGGAACGTTCTTCAATTTCCGCCATCCGATTAATATCATTATTCCCACCGCTGATGACGCAAACAACTGTTTTTCCCTTGATTTCATCTTTGATAACTTCAAGAGCTGTGACACTTAGCGCGCCAGCCGGTTCAGCAACGATCGCTTGTTTTGAGTAAAGTTCTAAAATCGTTGAACAAACCTGTCCTTCCGGAACTGCTAAGAGCTGATCAACGTTCTTTTTACAAATATCATAAGTCAGCTGACCGACTTTTTTTACAGCTGCGCCATCAACAAATTTTTCTATCTCCGCTAAATCTACAGGTGCGCCAGCTTCAAAAGCAGCGGCCATTGATGCTGCTCCTGTTGGCTCGACCCCTATTACTTTTGTATTTGGAGATACGCCTTTCGCGTAAAGAGAAACGCCGCTTAGCAAGCCGCCTCCGCCAACCGCTGCTAAGAGAACGTCTACGGAAACCTGTTTTGCTTTTGCTTCATTGAAAATCTCTACGGCAGTCGTTCCTTGTCCAGCAATGATCGCATAATCATCAAAGGGTGGAATGAATGTTTGTCCTCCTTCAGCAGCAAAGTTTTTTGCTGCTGAAGCAGAAGCGTCAAATGTATCCCCAATTAATTTGACTTCGACATTCTCTCCGCCGAAAAATTCCACTTGCGAGATTTTTTGGTTTGGTGTGGTTGTAGGCATGAAAATCGTTGCCTTCACATCCATTTCCTTACATGTAAAAGCGACTCCTTGTGCGTGATTTCCCGCGCTGGCACAGACGATCCCTTTTGCTAATTCTGATTTTGGCAGCTGATGAATCGCATAGTAGGCTCCCCGCAACTTGAATGAACGAACTTTTTGCAGGTCTTCTCTTTTTAGATACACCTGACAATCGTACTTTTCTGAAAGATAACGATCATATTGTAACGGAGTTTTATTTACTGCTGGAGCCAAGACTTGATAGGCCGCCTCGACATCCATATATGTTAACTCTTCCATCCGCTCCCCAACTTTCTAATCCTGATTTACAAAAGGCATCATTTTACGCAATTCTGCGCCGACTGCTGCCATTGGATGATTACCGTTTTTTTCACGTAATTTGTGGAATTCTTTAAAGTCATTTTTATTGTCATCAACAAATTTTTTCGCAAATGAACCATTTTGGATATCTGTCAATACGGCTTTCATATTCTTTTTCGTTTCTTCTGTGATTACACGAGGACCGGAAACGTAATCGCCAAATTCCGCGGTATTTGAGATTGAGTAACGCATTTTTTCAAATCCACCTTCATAGATCAAGTCGACGATCAATTTCATTTCATGACAAACTTCAAAGTAAGCAAGTTCTGGCTGATAGCCGGCTTCAGTCAATGTTTCAAATCCGGCTTCGATCATGCTGGTCAATCCTCCACAAAGAACAGCTTGTTCACCAAAAAGGTCGGTTTCTGTTTCTTCTTTAAAGGTGGTTTCCAATACACCTACACGAGTTGCACCAATTCCTTTTGCGTATGATAATGCGACTTCTCGAGCATTCCCCGTTGCGTCTTGATGGACACCAAACAAGGAAGGTACCCCAAACCCTTCAGCAAAAGTCCGCCGAACCAAATGTCCTGGTCCTTTTGGCGCTACTAAAAAGACATCAACATCTTTTGGTGGTTGGATGACATCAAAATGGATATTGAAACCATGAGCAAAAGCCAATGCGTTACCAGCTTCTAAGTTTGGTGCAATTTCATTTTCATAGAGTGTTCCTTGTACTTCATCTGGTGCCAACACCATTACAACATCTGCTTCTTTCGTTGCATCTGCTACTGATTTGACATCGAAGCCATCATGTCTGGCTGCAGTTGCTGATTTTCCTTCACGGATCCCAACGACTACGTGGTTACCATTGTCACGTAAGTTTTGTGCATGGGCATGGCCTTGTGAACCATAGCCGATGATGGCAACTGTTTTACCTTCCAAGAAGTTTGTAGCTACTGATTCGTCATAATATACTTTTGCCATAATTAATTCCTCCAATTTTTTCTCTATCTCAAAAGCAAATGCTTGTAAGAGCAATTTAGTTTCCTCTGATAAAACTGGTGACTCCTGTACGTGCCAATTCTTTCACACCGTAGGAAGAGATGATATCCACAAACGCATCGATCTTTTCGCTGGTTCCTGTTACTTGTATCACCACTGACTTTGTGCCAACATCAATGATATTGGCCCGAAACGGATCAATAACCGATAAAAGTTCCGAGCGGATCGCCGCTGGTGCATTCACTTTAACTAACGCTAATTCTCTTTCTAAATGTGGTTCATCGGTGATGTCTGTGACTTTCACGACATCAATTTGTTTGTTTAGCTGTTTGGTCACTTGTTCTACTTCTGCAGGTGACTTTACGTGAATCACGATGGTAATGCGGGAAATATTTGGTTGTTCAGTAGAACCTACCGAGATACTCTCGATATTTACTTGCCGCCGGCTTAAAACACCGGTAAAACGGTTAAGGACACCGGAATTATTTTGTACTGTCGCTGTGATCGTTCGCCGCATTTAGTCCACCCCCAACATTTGATCATTTGGTTTACCAGCAGGAACCATCGGCAAAACTTCTTCTGTTCCCGGAATCATAACTTCCATCAAAACCGGTGCCTGTTTTTGGAAGAAATCCGCAAAATCCGCAAGCTGATTTTGCTGTTCGTATTTTTTCGCTTGTACACCGTAAGCTTCCGCAAGTTTGATAAAATCTGGCTGACTGTGAAAAACGGATTCTGATTTGCGGCCGTTAAAGAAGCGTTCTTGCCATTGTCGAACCATACCAAGAGAACCGTTGTTCAAAAGAATGATTTTGATCGGTAATTGATAATCATTCAAGATCGCAAGCTCTTGGCTAGTCATTTGAAACCCGCCATCGCCAACAAATAATACGACTGTTTTATCCGGGTGTGCTAATTGCGCCCCAATCGCAGCGGGGATCCCGAATCCCATTGTTCCTAAGCCGCCGCTTGTGATCAGCTGATTGGTATTTTTAAATGGATAAAACTGCGCAGCCCACATTTGATGCTGTCCAACGTCTGTTACAACGATCGCTTCTCCATCGGTGATTCTGCCGATTTCTTCAATGATCGCTTGCGGTTTGATTTCCTCTTCACTTGGTTGGTAATGGAAAGGATGGCGTTTCTTTCGAAGTTGGTTCAGCTCTTGCCACTTGCTACAAGAAACAGTAGCGTCTTCTGCTAACAGGGCTTGGAGTGCGGCCTTCGCATCACCAACGATCGGCAACTGCGTTTTAACTACTTTTCCGATTTCAGCTGGATCGATATCGACGTGTGCGATGATGGCATTCGGCGCAAATGATTGCGGCGCGCTTGCTAGCCGATCATCGAATCGAGCGCCAAAATTAATCAACAAATCGCAATCAGTCAATGCCATGTTAGCGGCAAATGTACCATGCATTCCTCCCATACCTAAAAACAATTCATGATCTGTCGGCAATGCCCCCAATCCCAACAAAGTTGACAATGTAGGAATACGATATTTTTCAATAAATTGACGAAACTCTGGGACTGCATCTGCGTAATGGATCCCTCCGCCAGCTAACACAGCAGGCTTTTTCGATTGCTTCAATGCTTCTATCAAACGATGAATCTGTAATTTATTTGGCTGGTATGTCGGCTGATAACTTGCCAGATGAACTGGCTTGCGTGCTGTATATTGGATACGACTGACAGTCAAATCTTTCGGCAAATCGATCACGACTGGACCTTTTCTGCCAGTGGTCGCAATATGAAAAGCTTCATCAATGATTTTCGGTAAATCTTCTGGGTAACGAACTTGATAATTATTTTTAGTGATCGGCATGGTGATTCCAACAATATCAGCCTCTTGAAAGGCATCCTTGCCGATACCAGAGGTCGCTACTTGACCGGTAAATACGATCAACGGTACAGAATCGCTCATTGCATCTGCTATCCCAGTCACAGCATTTGTTGCCCCGGGTCCGCTTGTAACGATCACTACTCCCGGTTTGCCGGTTGCTTTTGCGTAACCTTCTGCTGCATGTACTGCGCCTTGCTCGTGACGAGTCAAGATATGGTGGATACTATCGTCATACAACGCATCATAAAGTGGAAGGACTGCTCCTCCTGGATAGCCGAATACCGTATCGACATCATGTTCTTTCAAGACTTTTAGTAAAATCTCTGCTCCCGTGTAGTTTTTATCGGTCATTGGCTATCCTCCTTCCATAAATTTTGTTGCAAAATTGAGTTGATGTATCGAAGAATCTCATTTTGTTTTTATTTGTTCTCATATATCCACTCCATTCTTCTTAAAAAAAAGACACCCCATTAAAATTTAATGGGATGTCTTAAATCCCATTTGGTTAAGACAAACAGGACTTAAACATTAGCGTTTAGCGCAATGTCTTAAGTCCTCGATCGTAAAACAATGACGATGTTTGCAAAATTCTTAACCATGATGGGTATCTCCAATTCATTATAAAATTAAAATAAAATGTGTAAAAATTTGTTGAACTAAATATATACCTCGTTTTTTTTATTGTCAACACATTTTTTGCTAAAAATTCTGAAAATTCCATTTTTATTTTCAAATCAGTTGCTATTAGTTATTTTTAAGCGTATTGATCACCTCTGATCCCCAACTGGATCCCTTCAATGATCTGGTTTTACCTTTACCTACTGAAGAACATCTTTTAGCTGAGTTGACCAGAAAAATCTCATTTGTATACATCACTGCAAAATTTTTCTTGTACTTAGTTTGCTACTCTTAAAAATTGAGATTTTTTAAAAGGAAAAATATCCTCGACCATTTAGCCGTTCCATTCCTGTAAAATCTTCTTGTGATTGAATGATTTCAGTGACGTTATTTTATATTTTTTTAGATAGAGATGTTTCTCCTGAATGTCGACTGTTTTTCTTCTTTGTTCTGATGCCTTTATTGAAATTTTTTTGCTTAAAAAATTTTTTCTTTGATTCGTCTCTCCAAAGCGACGCAGTAATCAACAGGAGCAAGAACACTGCTTGTTTCTAACATACAGAAAAAAATTAGACTTTTAGATTTAAGTGAAACTCTTTTATCCCAGACATAAAAAGCCGATGATCTTACCTATTTACCGATAAACCGTTTTCGTTATTTTTTGATAACGTTTTATCTAAGAATGTGCTAAAAAATATCGGATTTCGATAGTTTTTTTAAATAAAAATAGATACAATAAATCGAATTTTATAAGGAGTGATTATTTGAATTATCTTTTAAGTTTTATTGGTTTTATTGTGGTTTTAGGGGTTGCTTACCTGATCAGTACAAATAAAAAAGCAATCCGTTTGAAACCATTGGTCTGGATGTTTTTCCTGCAATTTGTTCTAGGCTTTCTGCTGTTACGAACAACTGCCGGGACAACGGTTGTCGCTGGTTTATCAAAAATGTTTGATCAATTATTGTCTTTTGCTAATTCCGGTGTTGAATTTGTTTTTGGCGGCATCGCAAATAAAGGCAGTTTTCCTTTCTTCCTCAACGTTTTGATGCCGATTATTTTTATTTCCGCAATTATTGGTATCTTGCGATATATCAAGATTCTGCCATGGTTCATGCGTATGATCGGTTTAGGATTGAGCAAAATCAATAAAATGGGCAAACTGGAATCTTACAACGGAATTGCTTCAGCCATCCTTGGTCAGTCGGAAGTATTCATCTCTGTCAAAAAAGAGCTTCCGCTTTTAACAGAAAAACGTTTAGTCACGATGGCAATCTCAGCGATGTCTACCGTATCCATGTCGATCGTCGGCTCTTACATGGCACTGATTGATTCGAAATATGTGATTACTGCACTGGTCTTGAATTTATTTGGCGGTTTTATTATCGCATCCATCGTCAATCCTTATGAATTAAACGAAAATGAAGATGAATTAGTGATTGAAGAAGACAAATCACAGACCTTCTTCCAAATGCTGGGAGAATATATCTTAGATGGTTTTCATGTTGCGGTAACGGTAGCAGCTATGTTGATTGGTTTTGTAGCGTTGATCGCGATGATCAATGCGATCTTCTCAGGGATTTTCGGGATTTCTTTTCAAGAAATCTTGGGCTATGTCTTTGCTCCATTAGCACTTTTGACAGGGATTCCTTGGTCAGAAGCAGTCGATGCCGGCAGTATCATGGCCACCAAATTAGTCACAAATGAATTCGTCGCAATGACAGAATTAGCAAATGGTACGTATGCTTTCAGTGATCGGACAACAGCGATCATCTCTGTCTTTTTAGTTTCATTCGCAAACTTCGCTTCTATTGGAATCATCTCTGGTGCGATGAAAGGCTTAAACGAAGAAAAAGGCAATCTGATTGCAAAACACGGCTTGAAAATCTTATTGAGCGCAACACTGGTCAGCTTTTTAAGTGCGATCATTACCGGATTGCTCGTCTGATTTTTAATTGCTTCAATGGATTAGACAATTCATCGCTCCTCTTTTATAGATGGATGATGAGAGATAAAAAAGGAGTTCTCGAAATATTTCGAGAACTCCTTTTTTGATAGATCGAAACAAAACTACTTACGTTACGATCCTATTTTTAATGATATTTCTGTTATTCTGCTGCTTGGATCTCATTTTCCAGATCGGCATAGTCGATCTTAGCTTCAACAAAAGTTGGGTCGTTCACAGGAAAGTGTTGGATCAATGATTCGATCTGACTGATCTCAACATGCCCCTTTTCCACTTCAAAATCCATTACGTGACCGCCAAATGTCTTGGCTTCATCGACAAAATGCAGATGGAATCCTGCGACAGCTATACCTTGGAACAGCGCTGGCGTAAAGAAACCCATCAATGTTCCTTGGATGTTTTCTTGTTGAAATTCCGGCTGTACTTTTGACACTTCCACCAGTCGTTTATAAGGTTTTTCTTGTTTTGGCATGATTCGAATGTGCATATTTTTGAATAGACCGGTGACCTTGACGGCCAAGAAAAGATTTTCTCCTGCTTCATTAGACAGGATCTCTTTTTTCAGCGTTTCCCCATCCATCGCTTCGATATCATATTGCTTATCCGCCATAAAGTTGGTCACCGCAGCGTAGGATGCTGTTTCTGTACCAGATAACTGGATCAATGCGCCGTCTGAACGACCTTGATAAGCAACTCCGTCTAAAATAATGAGTTCGCCGTCTAATCCATGTAATGTACCTATTCCCAAAGATCCATGTTCAAGTATCTTCGAGATTGTTTCTGTTCCATCCAATAATCCGGCCATTAAAGCACCCATCGTTCCATGTTGGTATAAATTTTTTTCTAACACGTTAACACTTCCTTAATAAAATTGATCTGGTAAAATCGTTTCACCTAATTTTTCATTGTCGCGGTAATCGATAGGGATATCGATGATCACAGGACCTTCTGTTGCGAACCCTTCTTCCAACGCTTGTTCCAATTCTTCTACATTGGTTACTCGAAGTCCTTTAGCACCGAATGCTTCTGCATATTTTACAAAATCAACTGAGCCAAAATCCACACCAGATGAACGTTGGTATTTCATTTTCTCTTGGAATTCCACCATATTATAGTGTCCATCGTTCCAGATCAAGTGGACGATGTTTAATTTTTTACGAACCGCCGTTTCCAAATCTTGGGCAGAGAACAAGAAGCCGCCGTCACCTGAAACTGAAACGATTTGCGTATCAGGACGAACCAACGCCGCAGAGATCGCCCATGGCAAAGCAACACCTAATGTTTGCATCCCATTGCTGAATAACAAATGGCGTGGTTCATAACTTCTGAAATGTCGTGCCATCCAAATGTAATGACTGCCCACATCGACTGTGACTGTCATATCATCGGTGACTTTTGATTGCAGCGTATTGATGACTTCTAATGGATGCAAAATCCCTTCATCGCCTTGTGTTTCCACTACATCACGAGCGGTCAATTTTTCTTGTAAAGAGGCAAGATATTCTTTTGCGTCTGTTGAAACTTGATTGGTTTCTAAAGAATCGTTCAAGAGTTCCAGCGTAGCGGAGATGTTACCGATCAATTCTCTTTCCGGCTGCATATAAGGATCGATTTCCGCTGGTGTTTCATCGATCACGATGATCCGTGCATCTTTTTCTGCGTTCCAGTTGCGAGCTTCGTATTCGATAGGGTCATAACCGATCGCGATCACTAAGTCACTGCGTTTTAATAACATGTCTCCAGGCTGATTTCTGAAAAGTCCCACACGTCCAAAGAAGTGTTCCTCCAATTCCCGTGAGATGACACCGGCTGCTTGGAAGGTTTCAACTACCGGCAAGTCAGTTTTATCTACTAGTTTACGGATCGCAGCTGTTTCTTTTTCACTGGAACCACGCATACCTACCAATAAAACCGGCAATTTTGCGTCACGGATCTTTTCTGCCAAATAGCGGATATCATCAGCTGATGCTGAACCTAGTTGTGGATCTTTCAATGGTTTGATGACCTCGCCTTTTACAGGCGCATCAACTACATCTTGAGGAATGCTGATAAAACTGGCACCTTTTTTAGAACTTTTTGCCATACGATAGGCATTAGCAATGATTTCTGAGATGGTTTCAGGATCTTGTACTTCCACACTGTATTTAGTGATTGGTTTGAACAACGCTGCATTGTCCATGCTTTGGTGGGTCAGTTTCAATAGATCGCTGCGTTTGACTTGTCCAGCGATCGCTAACACCGGGTCTCCTTCAGCGGTTGCGGTCACTAAACCTGTAGCTAGATTACTAGCTCCTGGACCGCTGGTAGCGATCACGACTCCAGGTTCTCCAGTGATCCGACCGATCGCTTGAGCCATAAACGCCGCATTTTGTTCATGTCTTGTAACGATCAATTCAGGACCTTGATCTTCCAATTCATTAAAAACCCCGTCGATCTTTGCTCCCGGGATTCCAAAAACATAATCTACCTTATGATTGATCAAACTTTCTACTACAGTTTTAGAACCTTGTTTTATCTCTTTGGTCATTGAAAATTACCCCTTTTATGCTCTGTTTTTTCTAAATAAAGAAAAAACAAGCATCAATATTAGTACAGTTTTTAGCCCTGTTGCATTAGCTAGTATAGCATGGTCTTTTCGATTTGTTTAGTATTTTGTTTGAAGAATAGGCTTTCAATCTCTATTTAATAAATCCGTAAACAACCAAACTAACAAAATTCTTGCACGACAAGCGAGACAGTTCCGATTGACACCGTTTACAATTTCGCTGTTTTAATTAAAATAGAAGCAACTTGTATGGGAGCACTTAAAAAACGGCGTAAAAAGTTCGATTCTCCAATATTCATTGTTGTTCTCATATTTATGTCTGATTTTGATCAGTTAACTTCTCAATACTTTTTCCAAAGCTTTTCCTTTTGCCAACTCATCAACAAGTTTGTCCAAATAGCGGATTTTTTGCATCAATGGTTCTTCGATGGTTTCGACACGAACACCGCAGACTACCCCTTTGATCAAAGATACATTAGGATTCAGTTGTGCTTGATCGAAAAATTCTTCAAAAGTTGCCTTTGTATCGATCATTTCTGTTCGTTTCGATTCATCAAAACCTGTCAGCCATTCAATGACTTGATCTAATTCCTCTTTGGTCCGTCCTTTACGTTCGACTTTTTGAACATACATTGGGTAGATACTGGCAAATGTCATTTGATAGATGCGGCTCATAAAAACTCTCCTTCAAATTGCAAATTATTTTCTTTCTATTTTATTATACAGAAATACCGAAGTTATGTATAATGCTAGTAATCAAGTAACGACCACTATACTAATTCTTAAAAAGGAGCGGCTTTTCTATGCACGTGCGCCCTATGACCAAAGAGGACAATCAAGCGGTGATGACCTTAGTCAAAAGATCTCTTGAACATCTGGATCTGGCACTTCCCGGTACCGCCTATTTCGATCCTCATCTTGATCATTTATATGACTATTATCAGACACACACTCCGGGAAATTACTGGGTGCTGGAACATGAACATACGATCATCGGCGGGGTCGGGATCGCTCCGTTTTCAGCTTCTGAAAGTATTTGTGAATTGCAGAAGCTTTATCTCTATCCGGAATTTCAAAAATCAGGTTTATCTCATCAATTGATGCTTACCGCTTTGTCATTTGCGAAAAAACATTACAGATCTTGTTATTTAGAGACCCATACTGATCTGAAATCTGCCTGTGCCCTTTATGAAAAGTATGGTTTCGAATCTCTGGGTCATCCTTTGAATGGCAGTGAGCATTCGGCAATGAATGTCTGGTATCTCAAAAATTTATCAGATACAGATTTGTGACACTAAAAAACCTGTGATAGAAGCCGCTCAAGCTAATAATCGATTAGCTCTGACTTCTGTCACAGGTCTTTTTGATCAGTTATTTGAGGATTACTCTACGCGAGGTTCTCTGTTTTCTTGTACTTTATCCACGCCTTTGTTGACTGCGTGTTTAGCTTTATTTGTTTGACGTGAAGCGAATTCGCCAGTCGTTGCGGCAGCGCGAGACATTTTGTCTTGTACTGTATCGCTGTCTTCTTCGTACTCTTCTTTTGATTTGATATCCGCCACATTGACGTTGACTTCAATGACTTCAAGATCAGTCATCTTCTTCACTTCATCATGGATCAGTGTCTTCATTTGGTTATAGATTTCTTTGATATTGCGGCCATACTCTACCACGACATCCATATCTACAGCCACTTGTTTTTTACCAACTTCCGTATTGATACCGGCTGCTGGATTATCTGTATTCACTAATTTTTCGGCAACATTCGAGAAGAAGCCGCCATCAACAGTCAATAGTCCATCAATTTTATCTAAAGCGATCCCGATAATTTTTTGGACTACTTTATCATCATAAGTTACTTCGCCTCGAATATCTGATCCGTCTGTTTCAGAAGAAGCGTTGTGCGGCATGGATTGAGAGTCGCCATGATGCGGTGCCGCTGGTCCTGAATGATGTCCAGCGCCCATGCTGTCATGTTCCCGTTTCGCATTTTCTTTAGCGATCTCTTCTGTTGCGTTTGGTACAACTGGATCTGGATGTTCAGTTAATGGTTTTTTGTTTTCTGTTATGTTTGGATCAACTGGATCTGGATGTGCTGATACTGGTTTTACATCGTTGTTTCCTGGTTTCATGTTGTTGTTCATTACTGGATTCCCCCTAAGTTTTATTTATTGTTTAGATAATTATCTAACAGTCCGTGGTTTTTTACATACATTCCAATCGCCGCTCCCAAAAATGTAATAATCAGCAGCAAAAGGGTTTTAAAAAATCCGATTGTTAATAGCAAGATTGCTAAGACTAATCCAATGCCCCCGCCAATGATGGGGAGCTTGTAGTCTAAAAGTAGATCTTTCATGACGTTGCCCTCCTATTGCACCCGCGAGTCAGTATTTTTTTTCGATTTCTCTGTATCAAAATTGGTAAAATTGACGTTGACATCGATTGCTTTTTCTTTTCCAAGCATTTGTTGCAGTTCTTGTTGGATTTCTTTCATCAAGACATCCATCTTTCCAATAAGGGAAGAAGTTCTCTTTAATTTCCCATTGACGTTGACTTTGATTTTTCGCTCCGTAGCATGAACATTGATCCGCGGTTTTTCCACAAATTCCCGCTGATTCAGTTTAGAACTGACGTAGCCTTCGATCGCGCTCTTTTTCAAAGTCAGTGTTCCTTTATCCTCTTTTAAAACAAACGTCTCTTTTGCTTTTGGATAGAAAAGGATCACTACTATCAGAATCAGCAATAAAAGAATGAAGATCGTAGCACTCCAAAACAGATATTGCCGCAAGAAATAATTGATTTCTGAAAATGATCGAATCGACGCAAAACCAAATGGTAATTCAAAATACGAGTTGTTCATCAACATGACTGGCAACAAGGTAGAGATTAAAATGATGGATATGATTACCAGTAAAACTTTCCAGCCTTTTTTCATTTCGCGCCTCCTTTCTTTTCTGGAATTTTATAGAACTCTTCTCCCCCCTTTTAAAATGTTCTGTTATAAAAAGAGCTGCGGCAAAACAACTATCCATACAGATATTATTGTGCTCCTTGCTTTAAAGAATGACTTTCGGCATTTTCCGCTGATAGTATGAACATTTCCCAAAGCAAAGTTGTCTCAGCTTCTTATTAACGATTTTGCTCACTTAGAATAATCTTTACGATGCAGGTAAACCGCAGCGATCGCTGCTAGAATGATTGAAAGAACCAGCACTACAAAAAACGCTAAGTTTGATTTCGCTCCCGGTAATCCCCCAGTATTCATTCCCCAGATTCCTGAGATCAGTGCCGGAATCGAGATGACCAGTGCAGCTGAATCCAAGTACTTCATCAAATGGTTCAGATTATTGTCCATCATATCGGTAAATAATCCTCCGACTGTTTCCAGCAGATCGCGATAAATTTCAATCAATTTATTGACTTGCCGGTGTCTCAGACGAACTTCGTAAAGCAATTCTTTATCGCCGATCTTATTTTGAAAATCGGTATGCTCCATAAGATAATTCAGTGTTTCATCTTGATCTCTTAATGTATGATCGATATAAACAATGTCACGAGTGGTGTCTGCCAGCTTGAATAGTTCTTCATTTTCAGTCGTATTTCGTGCCGATTGATCTAATTTGTCGATCCGTTTCTTGATCTCTTCCAACTCCATAAGGTAGTGATTGTAAATGGACAAGAGGGAATAACTGATGACTTTTTCAAAACTGTTGAACTCCTGCCGATATTTCTCGATCACAGAATGGATAAAGTCAGATTCTCTGCTAGAATAAGTGATCAGCAACCCGTCTGCTTTGACAAATGAGATCGGATGCAAGCGCGCTTCGATCGATCGTTCTGTTTCTGCACTTAAGTTTAAAACGATCAACGAGTACACATTTGTTAGTTTCTCCGAATGGATACGTTCGACTCGAGAG
This sequence comes from Enterococcus mediterraneensis, assembly GCF_900604485.1. Lineage (NCBI taxonomy): Bacteria > Bacillati > Bacillota > Bacilli > Lactobacillales > Enterococcaceae > Enterococcus > Enterococcus mediterraneensis. Next base: position 40,092 of record NZ_UWOP01000002.1, on the reverse strand, counting down.
ACTTCTTCCGGTTCATCGATACCAGCAAACAGATCCAGTGGAAGATCATATTGATCGGTTACCTTTATCAGCTCTTCTTCTGAAAGATTTTGCAAATTCAGCCAATTCGCTTCTTCTTTCCCGCTACTGTTCACGCCGCTTTTTGTCATTTTATAATATTCGATCATGTTCTCACCTCCCTAAAATTTAAAATTCCGGGATAAGAATTCCTTTCACTACTAAAATTTTGTCAAAAACAACAAATTTAATCAAATATTATGACTTAAAAACGATTAAAAAGTTTTTTTGCTTTTTTAATCTCGCTAAAAAATCAAAAAATATCCGTGTATCAGCAGATATTCTCTTCAACAGGAGAGGTCTTCTGCTAACACACGGATATATTTGTTTTGTTCTTTTTAATAATTCTAGAATTGTCATTATTTTTCAAATGAAAATAGATGCTTTTTAGGGAGTGCTTGTAGATATTGCAGATTGAAAAATAAAAGAATACTTATCCCTGAAAAAATCAGTAATGCCGGACTAAAAGAAAGCAAGAGAAGAAATCCGCTCACTGTAAGCACGACATGTCCTAACGCGATCCATGGATTGCGTAAAAAACTGAAAAAAGCAAAAAAGAACGAGATCGATCGATCTTGATTATGACTCAAAAGCGTTTGATAGACCAAAATGAAACTGCTCAGTAAACAAAATAAGAGCAACGCGATTCGAATACTGGCTCCGATAAATGTTTCAGGGTTCAGCACCCAGTAATCAATGAGGATCAACCAGAAATAAAGAGAATACAGCCATTCTTTCTTTCGAGAAAAATAAGTGTTCTCTTTAAAATAAACAATGAATACTGCGCGGATCCCTGTTGTTTCCGTATTTGTTTGAAAATGAAGAATACTTCGGATCAATGCTCTTGTTGAAGGAACCAGCGTGATCAGCGGCAATGCATGGATTGCCCATAAAATGTTTAAATAAACTAATTTAGGCACCCAAAAGCAAACCCGCAAGATAAACCTATTCAGTTTTGTATCCATCAGCCTTTCGTGCCTCCCGTAAGATCCATTCCTTCAATAAAGTATTTCTGAGCAAAGAAGAACAGCAGGATCGTCGGCAACAATACCAATGTCGCACCGGCCATCAAATAGTTCCATTGGGTCGTCGATTGGTTTTGAAACACTTGCAGACCGATCTGCAGCGTGTATTTGTCTTGATCTTGGATATAAAGCAAGGGACCTAAGAAATCGTTCCATGCTGCATTGAAAGAATTGATGGCGATCGTGATCAACGCAGGTTTTGTCAACGGGATCATCAGATGGCTCCAAATATACAAATGATTGGCTCCATCCATTTCTGCGGCTTCGATCAATTCATCATTGATAGATAAATAAAATTGCCGCATCAAGAAGATATTGAAGGCACTCCCGAAGAAAGACGGCACGATCAACGGCAGATAGGTCCCTACCCAACCGATTTTAGAAAAGAGTACATATTGAGGGATCATCGTCACAAAACCAGGAATCATCATCGTAGAAAGTACCAATGCGAAAAAGATTTTTTTACCTGGAAAATTCAGCTTTGCAAAACCGTACGCAATAAACGAATTAGACAATACATTGCCGATCACTACTAGTGTGGTGATAAACAATGTATTTTTTACATATTGCCAAAACGGAAAAGAACGGATCGCTTCTGCGTAATTTCCCCAATGGATCGTTTCCGGGAAAAAAGTCGGCGGGAATTGAACGATTTCTTCCATCGGCTTCAGGGAAGTAAAGACCATCCACAATAACGGCGTAATCAAAATCGCGCCCACTAAGATCAATACAGCGTAGCTGGCAATGTTTTTGATTTTTGTGGTCCGTTTCAAGCTGGCATATTTTTTCACTTTGACGGTTTGATTTGCATCACATTCACTATAGCTTGTTCTCATGTGCCTTACCTCCAGAATAATGAACCCACTTATTAGCGAATTTCAAATTGATAAACGTCAATACTAATACGATCACAAAAAGGATCATGGACATCGCCATGGCATACCCCATATCAAACCCAACAAACGCTTTGTTCCACATATGCAGATTGTAAAAAAGCAATGAATTGGACGGTCCCCCTGTCCCATTTTTAGTCATGACGTATGCTTCTTGGAAGATCTGGAAAGAGCCGATAGAAGAAGTGACCACATCATAAAAAATGATCGGCGTGATCAAAGGCAGTGTCACATTGCGAAACTTCTGCCACGCTCCGGCACCATCGATCTCAGCCGATTCGTAAAGTGCCGGTGGAACATTTTGCAAGGTTGCCAGATAAAGCAGCATCGCTCCTCCAGAACTCCAAATCTTCATAATGATCAATGCCGGCTTGGTCCATTGAGGATCAAACAGCCAAGATGGTCCTTGAATACCGAACCAGCCTAATGCGGTGTTGATCATTCCTGCTGACGGTGAAAGCAGCTGCATCCACAAAATATAAACAGCAACACCAGATAAAATTGCCGGCAGATAAAAAGCGGTCCGAAAGAAAGAGATTCCTTTCAATTTTCGATTTAATAAAACTGCCAAAAAAATACTGAAGACCGTAGTCAACGGAACATTGAAGACAACAAAATAAACTGTATTGTATAATGACTTCCAAAAAAGATCATCGTGGAAAAACATCCTTTGGAAATTTCTCAATCCGATAAAATTCATTTTGGAGGTCAGATTATAATCTGTAAAACTTCCGATAAATGAGAACAGCATCGGTCCTAACATAAATACGACAAATCCTATGATGAAAGGCGCGATAAAGAGATATCCCCAGAAAATCTCTCGCCGTTTTTTCTTTGAGTACGTTTTTTTTGCCATTGCATCCATCACCTTCTTCATTTAATAAACTACCCAACAGACTTATACGCTCATTGATTTTTGGTAAAACAAAGGTACAACTCGTTTTTAAACGCAGTTGTACCTTCATCTGATTATTTATTTTGTTCCACCAGATTTTCCACACTCTTTTGAGCATCTTTCAGACCTTGTTCCGCAGTTTTTCTACCTAGTAAAATTTGATCCAATTGTTCTTTGATCAACGAAGTATAATCAGGAGCAGTCAGTGGGACTGGCGTGATGACGGTATTTGCGAGATTTTCATCTGCGATTTGATAGATCATCCGGCCATTATCAGTCAAGTTATCATTGTTGGCCAAACTTTCATTGGCTTCTTTGTTCGCCATGATATCAAAACTTTTCTCGCCGAATTTTTCCTGAACCTCTGGAGAAGTCAGATACTTCATGAACTCATAGGATTCTTCCGGATGTTTCGCGCCGTAAGGTACTTCCAGCACAAAACCGCCGCCCCAAGTCCAGTGTCCGGAACCAGTTGTTCTTTCTGGTAATGGAATAACACCAAATTCAAAATCTTCCGGAGCATTTTCCTGCAAGTTTGAATAGTAGTTGATATTTTGCCCTCTCATCGCTACTAAGCCTGATAGGAACGGATCAGAGACCCCAGAACCAAACTCAGCTTCCAAACGGTTGATGGTATCTGTACCGTAATGTTTTTGCCATTTTTGGATCCATTCAAGGGCAGCGACTTTATTAGGTGTGTCCACTTTGACATTCTCATCTTCATCAAACCAGCTGGTCCCATCGTCTGCGTTGATCGCCCAGACATCTGTTCCGATACTCCATAGAGGATAAAATCCGATCCGGGAGAAATTATCTCCGGATTTTTCATCCAGCTTGTGAGCGATCGTCTCCAGCTCATCCCAAGTTTTAGGCAATTCGCTTTCTGTGATACCTGCTTCTTTAAAGATCTTTTTATTGTAGAAGATCACTTGTGTGTCGGTATTGAAAGGAACCGCATAAGCATCATCTTCATATAAAACAGTGTCCCATAATTGCGGATAAAACTGTTCAGAATAATCGTCTGCGATAAACTCGTTCAGATTTGTTGCTTGTTTGGCTTCTGCTCGCTGTCCGACAGAATTGATGTCTTGAACAATGACATCAGGCGGATTTCCCGCAGTGATCGCCGAAAGTGATTTTGTCCAAATATCGCCCCATGGCTGATATGTATATTTTACAGTGATCTCATCTTGAGATTTGTTAAAATCGTCAATGATTTCTTTGATGACATCTTTTCTGGCACCAGATCCCCAGAAAGACCAAAAGTCAAGGGTCACTTTGCCGTCCTCATCTTTGCCATCTGTGTTCGCGGCAGTTTGACTGCCATTGCCGCAGCCGCTAGTCAAGATCGCGGTACCAGCTAGTACAATACTCCATTTCAATAGTTTCGATTTCATTTTTTCCTCCTTGTTCCCATCAACAAATTATCGCTAGATTTACAAAAAAAATTATTTTCCAAAATTATAAAATAACCAAAATTTAAATCTTGCGATACTATAATGATAGCGCTATCCTTTTCTTTTGGCAATCTTTTTTATCAAAAAGATAAAAAAACAAACATTTTATAGAATAAAAAAGCAGCTTTTATTTGTTTTTTAAATACTTCTAAAACGAAAGGAGCAATGACTTTTTTTATTTCCTCAAGTTCCATTTTCTTGAATAAAGTAAAAAATAATGAGAATATAGTTCTGTTAGAAGAGATTATTTTTTGAACACACTATATTTGTTGTTACCTATTTTTTTGTAAGAAGCACTCGGTTGATAAACAAAGGAGGCCATTATGAAAGCAGTAACTTGGCAAGGCAAAGAAAAAATGGAAGTACGGAATGTTCCCGATCCTCAGATCCAAGATAGTCGCGATGCGATCATTCGAATCACTGCCACCGCTATTTGCGGATCTGATCTGCATCTGTACCATCACGGACAAGCAGTCCTTGAAAAAGATTATGTTGTTGGGCATGAACCGATGGGTATCGTAGAAGAGGTGGGCGCTGATGTCAAAAAGCTAAAAAAAGGTGATCGCGTCGTCATCCCCTTCAATATCAGTTGCGGACACTGTCATTTTTGCACACATCATATGGAAAGCCAGTGTGACATTTCCAATCCTGATCAAATCTATGGCGGTCTTTTCGGATTTGGTAAATTGAATGGAAATTATGCAGGCGGACAAGCAGAATTTTTACGAGTGCCTTTTGCGGATACGACTTCTTTTATCGTTCCGGAAACCACGATCCCTGATGAAAAAGTGTTGTTTTTATCTGATATCTTGCCTACCGCCTACTGGAGTGTTTTGAACGCCGGTGTTAAAAAAGGCGATACAGTGATCGTTTTAGGCTCCGGACCAGTGGGATTGTTCGCCCAAAAATTCGCCGTTATGGCAGGCGCAAAACGAGTTATCGCTGTCGATGCGGTGGAGCATCGGCTGTCATTAGCGAAAAGCTACAATGGGGTTGAGACCTTTGACTTTACCGATTCTTCTGATTCAGGTACAGAGCTTTACGAGCTGACAAAAGGCGGTGCTGATGTAGTGATCGATTGTGTCGGTATGGACGGTGTCGAACCGTTGAAAGAAAAAGCTAAAAACTTAGTGAGCTTCCAAGTTGGGACGATCTTGCCGATCCAGATGGCAGCCAAAGCCGTCAAAAAATTCGGGACGATCCAGATCACCGGTGTTTACATGACTCCTGCTTCTTCTTACCCATTGAACGAGCTGTTCATGAGAGACATCACCGTGAAACATGGTCAAGCTCCGATAATCCATCTGATGCCGGAGATCTATCAGATGATCGCGGAAGAAAAAATCGATCCTACACAAATCATTACTCATTCCATGCCGTTGGACCAAGCGGCAGAGGCTTACGAGATCTTTGACAAAAAAGCTGACAACAATGTCAAAGTCGTCTTGAAACCTTAGCAGCGTTTCACTTACTTTCCTTTTAAATCTATTATGATTGTATTATCCAAAACAGTCTTTCGGAAAACCGAAAGACTGTTTTTTTGCAAAAGTCATTTGTATTGATTTCAAAAATACTCCCTTTTTGACTAAAAATTAGACAGTGACTCTCATTTGTCTAAAGAGGCAATCGTTTTTCCGCTTATGATTTGCATTCATTTTTAAGCAGAACTATGCTGAATTATAGAAAGAACGACGGAACTCAGAAAGGAGATGTTTTCCATGAAAAAGAAACTATTCCACCTTGGCTTAGCAGCCGGTATCCTTGGTTTAGGTGTTGCCTATCTTGCTAAAAAGACCGGTTTTTTTGAAGATGATCGGCATCTCTATGACGAATATGACGCTAGTTAGGCAACAGTTGAAACCTATCAGAATGGAGGAAGAACGATGAAAACAAAAGCAATCATGATCGGAGCCGGCTTAGCAAATATGGCGGCAGCAGTCTACTTGATCCAAGAAGGCCGCTGGTCCGGCGAACAGATCACTTTTTATTCATTGGACGACCATGGCTCAAATGACGGCGCGCCCACTGAAGATGTCACTGATGAATATTGGAACAAGAATCACCCGCTGGAAAACCAAAAAGGCTATGTCGCTCGCGGTGGGCGGATGCTGAATTATCGGACTTATGTGGATTTGATGGATCTTTTGGACCGGATTCCTTCTGCGACTGAACCAGAGATGACTGCCGCAGAAGACACAAGAGATTTTGATGCGAAACATCGGACATTCGACAAAGCTCGTCTATTAGAAGGCGGCAAAGGCATCATCGACGGCGGTCATCTAGGATTGGACAACAAAGACCGCGTACTTCTGACAAAATTAGTTGCTATGCCGGATTCGGAAGAAGAAAAGCTGGACAATATAACGATCGCTGATTATTTCAAAGATTCTCCGCACTTTTTTGAAACGAACTTTTGGTTCATGTGGGAAACGACATTTGCCTTCCGTACCCAAAGCTCCGCTCAAGAACTGCGCCGCTACATGCATCAAATGATCTATGAATTCACGCAGATCGAACATTTAGTCGGTGTCAACCGTACCCGCTACAATCAATATGAAAGTATCATGCTGCCATTGATCAATTACTTGAAAGAACAAGGCTGTAAAATCATCTTGAATCGTCGAGTAATTGATTGGGAATTCAAAAAGACTGCCATGCAAGATGAAATTACCGTAACTGGTTTAAAAATGATCAACACCAAAACAAATGAAGAACAAAATATTCCCGTAGATGAAGATACCGCCGTGTTCTTTACCAACGGCTCTATCACCGATTCCGCGACATTAGGAGATTATAAAACCCCTGCTCCTGAAAATATGGATTACGGCGCCGCTTCCAGTCTATGGAAAAAAGCCAGTGAACATTTTTACAATTTAGGCAATCCCGACAAATTCTTTGCCGATCGTAATGCCAGCGAATGGGTCAGTTTCACACTGACTACAAAAAACCATTTGCTGCTGAATGAAATCACACGGATCACTACCCAAGTACCGGGGAATGCGTTGAACTCATTTATCTCGACTTCACCGATCACACCATTGGGTCAAAAAGACGTCAATATGTCGATCGTTGTCCATCATCAACCACACTTTACGACACAAAAACCCAATGAAACGGTTATCTGGGGCTATTTCTTGTACCCTCGCCGCCGCGGAGAGTTTGTGGACAAACAATATATCAAGATGAACGGCAAGGAAATGCTGCTGGAACTGATCGGGCAACTTTCTAAAGTCGATCCTGGTCCTGGTAATATTCGCGACAAAGAAGCAGAGATCTTAGACAGTGTCATCAACAACATCCCTGTCTACATGCCTTATGCTTCTGCCCTCTTCAACAATAGAGCAAAAACCGACCGGCCAAAAGTCATTCCGCAACATTCTACGAATCTGGCGTTTACCGGTGAGTTTGTGGAACAGCCTTATCAAATGATCTTTACCGAACAAAGTGCTGTTCGTTCCGGCGAGATCGCCGCGTATCATTTTGCCGGTATTCCAATGTCCCGCTTAGTGCCTACGCCTCGCTATGATAAAGACCTGAAGACCTTGGCACGGGCAGCGAAGAAAATGTTTGCTTGATGGAGCAGAATCTAACATTGTAATATAAATATCCGAAAGCAGTTTTCTCCTATTCGTTTGTACAAATGAATAGGATAATGGCTGGCTTTCGGATATTTTTTCAATTTTAATGTCAGTTAGTCTTTCTTCGATGGCAAATAATTGTTTTACTACCGTTTTTGCTATATCATTTTAGTGATGACTAATGAAAGAGGTGTTTTTATGTTTTATTTAGATGAAGAAGATGAAAATGAAAAACAAAGCAATGATCTATCCAGTATTTACCGCAAAAAACTTTTGGAACAACGAACTGTATTGATTTATGGTGAAATCACGCAAGAACTAGCTAAAGATGTGACTTCCCAATTGTTACTGTTGGCCGCTCTATCAGATGATCCAATCAACGTCTATATCAATAGTCCAGGCGGCCATGTGGAATCCGGTGATACGATCCATGACGTGATCCGATTCATTAAACCAAAAGTCAATGTGATCGGTACCGGCTGGGTAGCCAGTGCAGGGATCACGATTTATTTAGGCGCGGAAAAAGAAAACCGTTACAGCTTGCCTAATACGCGCTACATGATCCATCAACCGGCTGGCGGCGTTCAGGGTCAATCCACTGAGATCCAAATCGAGGCCAAAGAAATCATCCGTACACGGGAACGGATCAATCGATTGATTGCTGAAGCAACAGGCCAATCCATCGAAAAAGTCCAAAAAGATACTGATCGAAACTTCTGGATGTCCGTCGACGAAGCCAAAGATTACGGCATTGTTGGCAAGATCATCAACACGTCAGAAGATATCGGAAAATAGCCCTGAAAATCAAAACATGCGGGACAGGTATTATCCTGTTTCGCATGTTTTTTTCAAGAGCTCATTTTTTACGGCATCGCCATCCAAGTTGGTTCTAAGATATTGCCATCCAAATCGACAACTTCATATCCAAGCATCGTTTCTTCAGGAATTGCTTGGTTAGGTTTTGACTTGTAGTAAGACCCGCCATTTTCTTCTGCTGCTTTCGCGATTTTTCTTACAGCATCGGCACTTTCAAGACTGAATGCCACTAACACGCCACTCATTTTGTGAGGATCAATAAGCTCTCTTTCGCCAATAAATTCTTTATAGAAATCATGGGTCAATAACATGACCCAGAAGTTAGCATCCCAAACCATCCCACTTGCTCGTTCATCAGAAAATTCTTCATTCTTTGTAAATCCAAGTTTCGTATAAAATTCCGTCGCTTTTGCTAAATCTTGTACAGGAAAGTTAGCAAATACCATCGTTGACATCTTTTTCACCTCCACTTTGATAGAAATATCATCTCACGAAAACGGTTTCCACGTCAAAAAGCCAGACCTTCCTTTAGAAAAAGGCAATCTTTTCTAAGATGAGATGTGAAACTTTCCTTTACTGCAAAAAAAATATGATGTTTTTTATTTAAAAATTTTATGTAAAGTAAACGACGTATATAGAAGTTTCAAGTTATACTATCTGTAATAGATTGTTTTTTTATTAACAGACTACAAATTTATATAGGAGTGAGTTTATGAAGTTAAAATCAAGTAAATTTATTGGATACATCATGATGATTCTGACATTCGTCTTATCTATTTTAAGTTATTATGACTTCAGATCGGAAAGAAATGCCATGCTTATCGCAATTACTGCATTTTTGCTGACTTTTTTAATTGTCGACTTTTTATTTATTTGTTATTTTGGTCGTAATAAACCACGTCTTTATTATATTTCTTCTAGTATGCTAACTTGTATGTGGGTCTTAGTTCAATATTTCACTGAAAAAACAAGACTTACTCTGACAGTAATCCTATTGCTTATTATTATCCTTAGCGCTGGTTACGGCCTATGGAGAACCCAGAAAATCAGTTTCAATAACTAAGCTTTATCCTTCTATTATAGAAGTTTCACTACATATATAGATAAGCTTCTCTCTTTTCATCGATTATTTTCTACTATAAAATTCCACCCGTCTGATTGAAGTATAACAATCAGGCGGGTGGTCGTATAAGTGCTGAATAATTCAATGTTCATTTTTTTCCTTACTTGTTTTCTCAATAATAACTTGGGATCGTTTTTTCGTAAGCGGCTATTTTGTCTTCATAAGTCATCGTGATAGAGATGTCATCCAACCCGTTGACCAGTTTTTCCTTCCAATCATGATCGAAATCAAAAGAGAAGTTGCCGACAGGTGTATTAACTGTTTGATTAGGCAGATCAATGATAACTTCTGCTTCACCAGGAATGTTTGCCAATTGTTGTCGTTCACTTAATGACAAAGTAATCGGCAGCAAACCATTTTTCATTGCATTCATGAAAAAAATGTCCCCATAGCTTCCTGCAATGATTGCCCGAAACCCAAAATCCTGTAAAGCCCACGCTGCGTGTTCTCTGGATGATCCTGAACCAAAATTATCTCCAGTAATCAAAATCGAGGCTCCTTTATACTGTTCCTGATTCAATGAGAACTCTGGATTTGGCGAATGATCCTCCAGATACCGCCATTCATCGAATAAAAAGCGACCAAATCCGGTTTTTTCGATTCGTTTAAGGTATTCTTTGGGTAAAATCTGATCGGTATCAATATTGTCATTCATCAATGGAACGATTCTGCCTTTGTGTTGATCAAATGTTTCCATAAACAGCTTCCTTTCTAATGTCAATGAATTTTCCGTATACTGCAGCAGCTGCTGCCATAGCCGGACTGCACAGATGCGTACGCGCTCCTTTTCCTTGACGTCCTTCAAAATTCCGATTGCTTGTTGAGGCGCAATGGACACCGGCTGGTACTTTATCGGCATTCATTCCCAAACACATAGAACATCCCGGCTCCCGCCATTCAAATCCTGCCTCGGTAAAAATTTTATCCAGACCGATCGCTTCAGCCGCATGTTTGACCGGACGGGAACCGGGAACTACGATCCCCCGAACAGTTTCTTTGATTTTTCGTCCTTTGATCATCGCCGCAGCTTCCTTCAGATCAGAAAGTCGGCCATTGGTACAGGAACCGATAAATACATAGCCGATCTCAATTTCTTCCGGTTTTTGCCCGGGAGCAAGATCCATATATTGATACGCCCGTTCGTCATTCATATCTTTGATTTCTGGAAAAACCCCCGTCACAGGAATCCCCATTTCCGGATTTGTTCCCCAAGTGACAAATGGTGCGAGCTTGTTTGCATCCAATTCAATAATGACATCGTAATCTTCTTCTTGATCCGTATATAGCGTTTGCCAGTCTGCGATTGCTTCTTCCATGTTTTTAGGTGCATGTTGACGCCCATTGACGTACTCAAACGTTTTTTCATCCGGAGCGATCATTCCCATTTTTGCCCCGCCTTCGATGGCCATGTTACAAATCGTCATTCTGCCTTCCATAGAAAGAGCCGCAACCGTATCACCAAAAAATTCAACGGCATAGCCAACTCCAAAATCTGTTCCATATGTTCCGATCAAGGCAAGGATGATGTCTTTGGCAAAGACTCCTGGCGCAAGAGTACCAGTAATTTTCACTCCCATGTTTTGGGGCTTTTGCTGCCAAATCGTCTGTGTCGCAAAAACGTGTTCAACTTCACTGGTTCCAATCCCAAATGCCAATGCGCCAAAAGCCCCGTTTGTCGCTGTATGGGAATCGCCGCAAACAATTACCTTTCCGGGTTGTGTCAAACCTGATTCCGGGCCCACCATGTGAACGATCCCTTGATTTTGGCTGCCATTGTCGCAAAATTCTACACCAAATTCCTTGCAGTTGTTCCGCAACGCATCCATTTGTTTTTTTGCGATCATATCAGTGATATTAAAAATATCTTTAGTTGGCACATTATGGTCCATCGTTCCAAAGGTTTTTTCAGGATGCCGCAGCTTTCGTCCCGCTTGACGCAAACCTTCAAACGCTTGGGGACTAGTTACTTCATGGATCAGATGCAGATCCACATACAGTAATTGCGCGCCGCCTTCTTCTCCTGCCACGACATGTCTTTCCCATAATTTATCAAATAGTGTACTCATCTGCATACCTCCTGATCTTTTCCATGACTGCATCGGTAAACTCTTGTGTTGATGCAGTACCCCCTAAATCTTTAGTAAAGATCCCATCTTCCATCACAGCATTACAAGCCTCTTCGATCCAACCAGTGGCTTCTGGTTCACCAAAGCTTTCCCGCAACATCATCGCTAATGAACGCAGCATAGAAACAGGATTGGCAATTCCTAAGCCGGCAATATCCGGTGCCGAGCCATGGATCGGTTCATACAAGGATGGGCCGTTTTCACTATAACTGCCGCTTGGCATCACTCCTAACGAACCTGGGATCATGGATGCTTCGTCACTTAATACATCACCAAAAAGATTTTCCGTCACAATGACATCAAAGCGGCGTGGTTCCTTAATCAAAGACATTGCGGCAGAATCGACAAATTGATGCTCTAATTGGCAATCAGGATATTCTTGCGCCACTTCTTCTGCGATTTTGCGCCATAGCTTGCTGGTGGCCAAAACATTTGCTTTGTCCACAGAAGTCACTTTTTTTCTTCGAGTACGGGCTAGAGAAAACGCAAAGTGTAAAATTCGTTCGATTTCTGAACGTTGGTAGGAACAAGTATCAATGGCTTCTTCTTCAGAAAGTGATCGCGGTTCTCCAAAATAGATCCCGCCAGTCAGCTCGCGAACGACGACAAAATCTGCTCCTGAGGCGATTTCCGGCCGTAAGGGAGAAAATTTTGTCAAAACAGGAGAAATCGTGATCGGCCGAACATTTGCGTAAAGATTCAATTGTTTTCTCAGCGCCAATAATCCTTGCTCTGGTCGTTCTGTAGCCTGATCCCATTTGGGTCCGCCGATTGCTCCTAATAAAATCGCATCCGCTGTTTCACAGGCTTGGCGTGTTTTTTCCGGGAACGGACTGCCTTCATGGTCGATCGCTGCTCCGCCAAAATTCAATTCTTCAATGTCGATGCTCCAATTTTTGATCTTGATCAATTCTCGAAATACTACTAATGCCGCATCCATGATCTCTGGTCCAATACCGTCTCCGGCAAGTACAACAACTTTTTTACTCACTTGTTTTCACCCCGGCTTTTTACCCGACTCTTTGCTTCTAAATAAGCTTTGGCAGAAGCATGCAATACATCAAAATCGATCCCTGTCCCATGAACGATTCGTCCCTCTTGATCGATCAGTGCCACATATACTTCAGCCTGAGCATCTTCTCCTGCTGTGATGCTCTTGATTTGATAATCCTCCAGAATGGTTGTCGTAGGTAGCAATTGATCGATTGCTTGATAGATTGCTTGAATACTTCCTGATCCTTGTACGGTTTCTGAAAAAGATTTTTCATTTTCTGTGATCGTGACAGTTGCCTCTACCCCTTCCAACGAATAACTGACTCGCAGACCGGTCAAGCGGCAAGGTGCTGCTTTGCGGCTGGCAACCAATGCCAATAAATCATCATCATTGATTTCTTTTTTCTTATCAGCTAAGTCTTTGAACTTTTTAAAAATCGGCTGCAGTTCCTCGTCGGAGAAATTAAAACCAAGATCTTTCATTTTTTCTGCAAAGGCATGACGTCCGGAAAGTTTTCCAAGGGGCAAAGAATTATTTGCTACGCCAACGAATGTCGGAGTGATGATTTCGTAGGTGCCGGGATTTTTTAGTACCCCATCTTGATGGATGCCTGATTCATGGGCAAAGGCATTTGCTCCCACGATCGCTTTATTCCGAGGTACGCTTACCCCAGACAAACGTGCCACCAGATCACTCGTCCGCTTGGTTTCTTTAAAGGTGATTTGTGATTCCGCTTGGTAAAAATCTTTACGGGTAGCTAAACTCAAAGCAATCTCTTCCAAAGGTGTGTTTCCTGCCCGCTCGCCGATTCCATTGATCGTTCCTTCCACACGATTGGCACCTGCTTCTATCGCAGCCAATGCGTTTGCTGCCGCCATTCCCAGATCGTCATGACAATGGGAAGAAAAAATAATGGACGGATCAGCTACACCATCGATCAAAAAGCGAATCAGTGCCCCGTACTCAGTAGGATTGGAATAACCCACCGTGTCGGGAATATTGATGATCGTCGCACCGGCACGAACAGCTGTCTGAACAGCTTTTAACAAGAACGCTTTCTCACTTCGGGTAGCATCCTCCGGCGAAAACTGCACTTTTTCAAAACGTTCGCGGGCATAGCGGACATGTTCATCGATCGAAGCTAACACTTCCTCTTCTGTCATGTGTAATTTTTCTTCCATATGGATCGGGCTTGTAGCAAGAAATACATGGATTTGGGGATCTTTCGCATCGACCAGTGCCTCAGTTACGCGATCGATATCTGGTTTTCGGCAACGGGCTAAGCCGGCAACCGTCATATTGGTCACTGTTTCGGCGATGGCTTTTACTGCTTCAAAATCTCCTTGCGAAGCGATTGGGAAACCTGCTTCAATGACATCGATCCCCCATCGTTCCAACTGTTTTGCGATTTGAACTTTTTCCTTTGTATCAAAATTTACACCCGGCGTTTGTTCTCCATCCCGTAGTGTTGTATCAAAAAATTGAATCTTTCTCATTTTGTTTCCTCCTTTTTCTGTCCAATAGTAATAAAAAAGCATCCCATGGAAATGGGATGCTGAAATCCCGCTCCATACAATGCGAAACAGGACTCTCCTTCAATTAGGCGAGCCCTCAATCATAATAATAAGACTGTTTTCGTTTGGATTGTATTCATGCAGATACCAACTTTCAATTAAATTGACAGAATTTTTAAATAATTTTGAATTGTACAAATAATAGCTGATATTTATATGGAAGTCAATAACTACATCAAAAATTTTTTGAGAGTTCGCCAGCACTTCTAAAAACATTTTGTAAAAGAAGCTGTATCCTATTTTTTTGTTTTATCCCTAGGAAAAGAAAAAGTTCTCAAAAAACAGAACTGTTTTTTGAGAACTTTTGGTAGTGTATCGCGCAAAGCCCAGATAAGCCTTACAAACCTAAAGACTGTCTCCACGCCCTTTTGTTGTACCCAGCGATTTCGGACAAGCTGATTTTTCCTCTAGTAAAATTTTTTCTACTTTATCTGCAATGATTCATTTTAGACATTAACTTGTTGGACAACAACTTGTTCCTTTTTCAATGATTTATTACGCCACCAAGAGGACAAGATCGAACCAGATATATTATGCCAAACGGAGAAAATGGTTGAAGCAATCGCTGCTTCAGGAGAAAAGAACTTCATTGCCAGTGTCGCTCCTAACGCAGAATCTTGCATACCAACTTCAAAGGTAATCGCCTTTTGTTGAGGTTTGTTCAAATGAACGATTTTTGCAAACACAAACCCCAATAAGTAGCCTAATAGATTATGCAACATCACTACAGGAACAATTAGTAACGTTTTAGTATTTGTAAATTGAGAATGATTTGCGGAAAAAACAGCTACAATAATCAATAAAATCGCTGTTTGTGAGATCAACGGGGTCACATGGTTGACTTTATCCACTTTATGACCAAAAATAGTATGAACTGCTACACCAAGGACAATTGGAATAAGGACGATCTTTACCGTGTTCATAAACATTTGACTTGCCGGAACGTCAACGTAACTTCCAGCCAGTGTTGAAACCAGCAATGGAATCATGAATGGTGCTAATAATGTTGATAGAAAACCGATGGAAACATCTAAAGCAACATCGCCGCCTGCTAAGTAAGCCATGACATTCGAGGAAGTTCCTGAAGGGCATGATCCCACTAAAATAACGCCGGCTGCCGCTGGTCCTTCTAAGTGAAATAGATGGACTAAAAGAAATGCAAGACCCGGCATGATGACATAGTGGGCAATGGTCCCCAAAACTACCGGTATCGGATTTTTCCCGATCCGTTTAAAATCTTCTATCCGCAAACTAAGCCCCATACCAAATAGAACGATCATCAGCAGATAGGATGTGTAAGGTGCAATACCTACTCCTGGCTGTGGATCCAAATATGATAACGCAGCTAACAAAATTACTAATCCTGTAAAATATTTGGAAATAAATTGACTCATAGACTCTAAAACTTTCATTATTTTTCCTTCTCTCTTTTTTTACTCTGGTAACTTCATTATTCCACCTGTGTTTGCTGAAGTAACAAGAGCTGTGTAGCGACCTAACCAGCCGTTTTTTACTTTTGATACAAATTTTGGCAGTTCTTTTTGTCGACGTTCAAGTTCTTTTTCATCAACGTTTAGATTCAGTGAGCGATTGATAAGATCAATGGTTATCTCATCTCCGTCTTTCACTAACGCCAATGGACCACCTGCCGCGGCCTCAGGAGAAATATGGCCAACCGCTATTCCTCTGGTAGCACCAGAAAAACGACCATCAGTAATTAAAGCAACTTCTTTTCCTAAACCTCTTCCAACGATACTAGAAGTTGGCGCCAGCATCTCTGGCATACCCGGCCCGCCTTTTGGTCCTTCATAACGAATCACCACAACATGTCCTTTTTCTACTGTATGATCATCGATAGCCGCCACTGCTTCATCATGAGAATCAAAACAGATTGCCTTACCAGTGAACACTTTGACTGATGGATCTACTCCGCCAACCTTAATAACTGAACCATTTGGTGCTAAATTCCCATAAAGAATGGATAAACCGCCAACTGAACTATAGGGATTTTCTTTTGAATGGATAATGTCATAATTTTTGATTTTCGCTTCAGACACATTTTCACGCAATGTTTTTCCGGTTACCGTTATTCGATCTGGATGCAAGACGCCCTCTACATCAAGCAATTCTTTAATAATAGCCGGAACTCCCCCTGCTTCATGGACATCATGCATGGAATAGGCCGAAGACGGAGCGATTTTAGAAATATATGGAACACGCTCTGCAATTTGATTGATTGAAGATAGATCATAGTCAATTCCCGCTTCATTGGCAATCGCCAACGTATGCAATACCGTATTTGTAGATCCGCCCATTGCCATATCTAGGGCAAAAGCATCATCAATTGCTTCTTTTGTGACAATATCCCGCGGCTTTATTTGTTTCTTTACTAGATCCATAAGTTTAAACGCTGACTGTCGAACGAGTTCGCGCCGATCATCTGAGACAGCTAATGTCGTTCCGTTATAAGGAAGTGCCATTCCTAAAACTTCTAACAAGCAATTCATAGAATTCGCGGTGAACATTCCAGCACAAGAGCCGCAAGTTGGACAGGCGTTTTGTTCCATAAAGCGGAATTCTTCACTAGAGATTTCACCCTCTTTGTAAGCTCCAACTGCTTCAAACATTGACGACAACGTTATTTGATGACCTCTTGGATCAACACCTGCTTTCATTGGGCCTCCAGAACAAAAGATCGCTGGAACATTAGTCCTCATTGCTGCCATGATCATTCCTGGTGTGATCTTGTCGCAATTTGGAATATAGAAAACTCCGTCAAACCAATGAGCATTGATGACTGTCTCAGCTGAATCAGCAATCAATTCCCGGCTAGGCAATGAATACCGCATCCCGATATATCCCATTGCGATTCCGTCATCAACTCCGATCGTATTGAATTCGAAAGGGATTCCTCCTGCTTCTCGAATTGCTTCTTTGGCAATATCAGCTAATTCCCGTAAATGAACATGCCCTGGTACGATATCAATATAAGAATTACAAATAGCAATAAACGGTTTTTCCATATCATGATAATTTTTCACTTGTCCTGTTGCGTACAATAGACTTCTTGCAGGCGCAGCATCAATACCCTTTTTTATCTGATCACTTCTCAAAACAAACACCTCAATTTTTTTAAAATAAAAAACCCCACTCAATATGAATGGGGTTCATGAAGTCCCATTCAAACACAAACAGGACTTAAACGATGTTGTTCTCGTTCTAAGTCCTAAACCTAATAATTAAAATGACTGCTTTCAATTGTCTGAATTTCATAGGTTTTTCTCCTTTTGTTTTAAGTGGAACTTAATTTTTACTAACTGTATACCTTTAGTTTATCTATGTCAACATATTTTCAAAATATTCTAATAGTTTTGAAAATAGATGTTCCTAGTCCTTCATGACTTACTGAAGTGCCAAAGAAATTTTTTCGTATTATTTATTTGTTGACCAGATTTAAACAAGAATGGATTTTTTTCTATTTTGGACTGATCCCCAAAGAGATTCGGCCGAAACGACTGATGCGCGTAACTTTCCACCCAGGTGACCAAACTGTCTCCACAGTTACGTCCTCGATTTCTTTGATTTCTTTAAGTGCCGCCACGAGTTCACCAGGGACTGTTGCCATGCAGCCGCACCCCATCGAGGTAAAAGTGATGACCACTTTGCAATGCCCATTTTCGTCTAAGTCAACTTCATACAACAAACCCAAATTATATATATCCAATCCTATTTCAGGATCATAGATCATTTCGAATTTTTCAATCAATTGTTCACTGATCGCAGCTGCCCGATCATTTACCAAGATATCTTCTCTCATCCTTTTTCCTCCATTCAGAAAAGATTATGTGTATTTTTTCATGAAACATTCTTTTTTTCAATAGTTTTTTGTGATTTTTTTTATTTAAGGCTAGAATTTTGAAAAGATTGTGTTAGAATGCAATTAAATTATTCAAAGTTAACGCTGAAATAATAATGATTGTTTTGGAAGGGAAGTTATATTATGACTGACAAACAGCCAAAAAAAGATATCCGTATCAGAAGTAATATTTATGATAGTATGGTCAAATCACCAAATCGCGCGCTATTACGAGCAACAGGGATGAGCGACCAAGAACTTGAGCAGCCAATCATTGGTGTCATCAGTACTTGGGCAGAAAATACTCCTTGCAACATTCACTTAGCAGATCTAGGAAAACTTGCCAAAAAAGGGGTCATCACAGCTGGCGGTTGGCCTGTTCAATTCGGCACAATCACTGTTTCAGATGGTATCGCAATGGGGACTCCCGGAATGCGTTTTTCATTGCCTTCACGGGATATCATCGCTGATTCAGTTGAAGCTGCCATCAGCGGACATAACTGTGATGCCTTTGTAGCAATCGGCGGCTGCGACAAAAATATGCCGGGTTGTATGATCGCGATCGCCAATACAGACATCCCTTCGATTTTTGTTTATGGCGGCACCATCGCTCCCGGAAATCTTGACGGCAAAGATATTGATCTGGTCTCGGTATTTGAAGCGATCGGCCAATGGAACCACCATGACATAACCGCTGAAGAAGTACGCCGAATCGAATGCAACGCCTGTCCTGGACCTGGCGGATGCGGTGGTATGTACACTGCAAACACAATGGCTTCTGCGATCGAAGCGATGGGCATGAGTTTGCCAGGCTCCTCTTCTCACCCTGCAACGACCGAAGCAAAATTACGTGACGTCGACGAAGCCGGCGAAGCAGTTATGAAATTATTGGAAAAAGGAATCTATCCAAAAGACATCATGACTCGTAAAGCGTTTGAAAATGCGATCACTGTCGTTATGGCACTGGGCGGTTCCACCAATGCTGTCTTGCATTTGATGGCAATGGCACATGCAGCAAACGTAGAATTGACGTTGGATGACTTCAATGACTTCCAAGAAAAAGTTCCACATCTAGCAGACTTGAAACCAAGCGGAAAATATGTTTTCCAAGATTTGTACGAAGTCGGCGGTGTGCCTGCCGTAATGAAATATCTTTATGAAAACGGCTATCTTCATGGCGACTGTTTGACCGTTACCGGTAAAACAATTGCAGAAAACTTAGCGGATGTCCCTTCATTGAAGGATGGTCAACAAGTTATCATGCCTTTAGAAAATCCAAAACGGAAAGATGGTCCACTGATCATCCTTCACGGTAATTTGGCTACAGAAGGCGCGGTCGCAAAAGTTTCCGGCGTAAAAGTCCGTCGCCACGAAGGCCCGGCTAAAGTATTCAACAGTGAAGAAGAAGCGATCGATGCGGTTCTTGCGGATGAAGTTGTCGATGGAGACGTAGTTGTTGTTCGTTATGTCGGGCCAAAAGGTGGACCTGGCATGCCGGAAATGCTGTCATTATCAAGTATGATCGTCGGAAAAGGTCAAGGAGAAACAGTCGCATTACTGACAGATGGACGTTTCTCAGGAGGAACTCATGGATTGGTGGTTGGACATATTGCGCCTGAAGCTCAAGACGGCGGACCGATCGCATTACTGAAGACCGGCGATATTGTCGTAATCGATCAAGATACCAAAGAACTTACAATGAAAGTTCCAGAAGCTGAACTTGCCAAACGCCAAACCGAACTTGTGATTCCACCGCTATATTCTCGCGGTGTCCTAGGAAAATATGCGCATCTGGTTTCCAGCTCCGCAAAAGGTGCAATTACTGATTTTTGGAAAAAAGAAGAGTGATTGTACTGATTTTAGAAAAAGAAAAAACCGTCCCTGTTTTTAAAGAGACAGTTGTGGTATAAGTTTCAATAATGTAGCGCGTGAAATGATGAAAATCGGTCATTTCACGCGCTCTTTTTGGTGGAAATATAATCAGTTATCTAAACGAATATAATTGATGTCATGATAAAATGATTCGTTTTACCTGAAGAAAAGTAGCTTTTAATGGTCGATAGCTCAATGTCTCCATCAGAAAAAAATTATTTTTTCACAACTTCATTATCTTGGATCAACAATTGTTTCTCGGTCACTTTTTTCAAAAAATAACGATCATGGGAAACTACCAGCAGTGTTTCATCGTAATGAGACAAAATTTCTTCCAGCTCTTCTTTGCCGTAGATGTCCAGATGGTTCGTTGGTTCATCTAAAATCAGAAAATTGATTTTAGCCTGCAACAATCGTAAAAGGTATAAACGCATTTGTTCCCCGCCGGAAAGATCTTTGATGCGTTTATTGACATCTTCTGCAAAAAAGCCGAAACGAGCCAACGTTTGTCGAGCCTTTTGTTCATCGGAAATCACCGTTTTTACGTGATCCAATATCCGCTGATCCGGTTTTTCAAAGGAAAACTTTTGAGGTAGGTAACCGATCTTGATATTCGCCCCTAAACGGATCTCTCCTTCATCTAATGAAGTCTCTCCCAAAAGACAACGGATCAATGTGCTTTTCCCGCTGCCGTTTTGCCCCATCAACGCCACTCGTTCCTGACGGTAAAGGATAAAGTGACTGTCAGAAAACAGCAGCTTTTCACCAGCGATTTTCCCGATGTTTTTGGCGATCACCACTTCTTTTCCGGAACGTCCAGCCTGCGTCACCTGCTGCAATCGCCGTTTAGGCGGTACCGGCGGCTTGACTAATTGCGTCTTTAATTTTTCGATGCGTCTTTCGACTTCTTTTGCTTTCCGATAAAAATCTTCATTGTCCGCTTCATTGGCCCATTGCCGATACCGACGAGCCATCAGGACAAGTCGTTGGATCTCTTTTTTCTGTAATTCAAAGTCTTTTTGAAGTGCCGCGACTCGTTCTCGTTTCAACTCGGCATACTTGCTGTAATTGCCAGCATAGTTCACTAACTGCTCATCTTCTATTTCTATGATACGGTCCACAACATTGTCTAAGAATGCTCGGTCATGGGAAATGACTAAGTATGCCTGATTAGTATGGTTTAAATAATTTTCCAGCCATTGGATCCCTTCAAGATCTAGGTGATTGGTAGGCTCATCTAATAAAAGTATCTCGGCGTCCCCCACCAAGATTCGGGCAAGCTCGACTCTGACCCGCTCGCCGCCGCTCAACTGGTGAAGGGGCTTTTCAAACTTATCTCCGATCCCCAAGCCTTTCAAGGTGCCGATTATATGATCTTCCAATGTATATCCGCCGATTTTTTCGTAGGTTTCCTGCAGGTTGCCATAGTGGTTCAACAATCGTTCCACGTCGCTAGTTTCCTCTGACATGCGGCTCTCGATTCGCTGCATCTCCTGCCGCAGATTTCGAATTTCTTGGAAACTGTTCAATAAATATTCTTTTACCGTTTGGGGACTCGTAGATAGTTTTTGCGGAACAAACCCGATCACTAACCCCTTTTTGCGGGCCACGGTCCCGGCTTGGATTCCTTCTGTACCAACAAGAATATTGAGTAAACTGCTTTTCCCACTACCGTTTGTCCCCACCAAACCGATTTTCTCTCCTTGATGGATCGTTACATCTAGTTCTTTGAATAGCGGCGTTGTGCCGAAATTTTTCGTAATTTTATTTGCCTGTATCAGCATTTGTCTCTCTCCTTATAGATCAGAGACCACGAAAAAAGGTCATGACAATTATCATGACCTCGTTATTTTATAAACAGATAGAAGATTGAAACGCTTCTCATGGTCACTGATTTTCTTCAATTTTTGCGATTTTTGGACGTACTGCTCCCTTGATCGCTTTTTTGAAGGTAAGGGCATGACAAAAGCTGATGAAATAACGAAGACTGATTTCGTTCATTGTTATTTTTGACATGCTGACCATTGATTCGTTTCCCCCTCTCCTATAATTCTTACTGCCAGTATAGCAATCTTCATTCCATACTGCAAGAAAACCATTGCAGATGGCTTCTAATGCTATTAATTATCAACTAAAATAAAGAACTATCCCAGCATCATTTCATCAATTACTGATTTTTTTCAACAGCGACCGAATTTCCAAACAACGACAACGGAAACTCAGTGAAATCTTGGATGATATCTTCTAGGTGCATGTTCTTTTCACGAAAAATATCTTGGTTCTTTTTAGAAGGATCAATGGCAATAATCTTGCCGATACCAGCCCGTTGAGCCGCCAGTAATCCAGAATACGCATCTTCGATCACGATACATTTTTCTGGTGAAAGCTCAATCATTTTTGCGGCTTTCAGAAAAATATCCGGCTGTGGTTTTCCCGGGAATGTCCCGTCATCATAGACCACTTTTTCATAGGTGAACCAGCGAGCCAAATCAAAGACATCAAAATAAAAATCCAGATTTTCTTTACCGGTTGCTGTGGCGATTGTCCGCGGGATCGCCTGTTCTTTGAGATGCTCCAACACTTTTTGCAATCCTTTTGTCAAAACCAGCTGTTCAGGATCTTTCAGACAAAGTTCTCGATAATTCTGCTCTTTTTCCTCAGAAAGCTTTGCAACTTCCACCGCATCCAGATCCTTAGAAACGAAGTGACGCAAGATCTCATCATTGGTATGTCCGTGGATGTTCATTAAAATCTCTTGTTCTGAAATATCTCGCGGTGTATATCTGCGGATCATTTCCAACCAAGCTTGTTCGTGCAGCTTAGAATCTTGAAACATAGTCCCGTTAAAATCAAAAATAATTCCTTCCATTTTTGGCTCCCCTTTAATAAAACAGTCTCTCATTAATCAGTTTAGCACTTTTCCAATCAGATGGCAGTCGCTGATCAAAACAATTTTTTTAAGTTTCCTGTCATCGTTTCCCAGTATTTTTGATAAAAACTCATGGAAAGCGAGATCAAAACAATAGAAAAGGCCGACAAAAGCGCTTGAATAATGCCAAATGCTTTCAGGTTCAATAAGATGATCAAAAAGTTGGTCATAAATATCCCGTAAGCAACTGGTAAATTCAGATACTTCTTAAAAATCAGCGGTGGGACCGTCACGCCGCCATTTGACGCATCGATCTGATAAAGCAGAAATATTCCTAAACTAAATAACAGACTTCCCAACACTAGCGACCAGCCATGATGAGAAACCATTTCCCACTGGGGGATCAGTCCTAAAAAAATCGGAAACAACAAACTGCCGGATACAGTATTCAAAAACGTGCGCTTTTCTAATAAAAGCCAACAAAATCCTAACATAATAACGTTGATACAAAAAACCGCGATCGTTTGTTCAATCGTATATAAATGTGACAATAAAAAACCGATCGCTCCGACACCAGCTGATGCAATATTAAAAGGCAATAAAAACCACTGCAAACTGATAGTGATTAAAAAAATACCGCTTATAAAATAACTCATTTTTTTAATAACAGACAGAGATACATTTTTTGATCCTTTGTTTTTATTCATTGGCACCTCGTTATTTTAATTTGTTTTATTTTTCACTAGTATACCATTCTAATCAACATTTTCTAGTTTTTTGCAATATTTCATGGGAATTGAATATATATCGTTCGGATATAGACAGGTTGATCAAAAAAATGACAATCGACTTAGCAAAAGTCAATTGTCATCCGGATAAGAGAAAATCGTTATTTTATTTTTATTAGCTGGTTTAAAGCTCTTTTGTTTCTAAATCGTGCAGGAACAAGCCACTCAACAATTTTGGTTCGAACCATGTGGATTTTGGAGGCATGATCTCTCCAGCATCTGCTACCGCTAATAAATCTTTCATAGCTGTCGGGTACAGAGAAAAAGCGACGGTTCCTTTCTTTTGATCAACCAAACGTTCCAATTCTTCGGTTCCGCGAACTCCGCCAATAAAATCGATCCGCGGATCTGTTCGTATGTCCTCAGTGGCAAAGACCTTTTCAAATACATAGCGTTGCAAAAGAGAAACGTCCAAGCTTTCGATCAATGTATCAGGAATTTTTTCTGGTTTAACAGACAAACGATACCAATCACTTTCCCAGTACATATGAACATCATGGAGTTTGTCAGGTTTAGTCTGACCGGTTTTTTCAACTATAAAATCCTCTTGCAGCTGATCCATGAAATTATCCGGGACATCTGCTTTTAACAGACGATTATATTCCCAGATTTTTAGTTGATCGTCAGGAAAGATGATCGACAAGAAGACTTCACTTTCTGGACTGCCCCCTTGTTTATTCATCCCTACTTTTACCGCTGATTCCGTTCGATGATGCCCGTCAGCGATATATAGTGCAGGCACTTTTTCAAATAATTCTACAAAGGTATCGATCGTTGTTGGTTCGTCGATTTGCCAAACTTTGTGGGATACGTCATAGAAACTAGTAAATTCAAACAATGGAGCGTGATTTTTCTGCCATTGATCTATCTGAGCTTGGATCTCATTGTCTTTGCGGTAGCTTAAAAAAATAGGACTGGTATTGGCATCACAGGCTTCCATGTGGCGGATGCGATCTTGTTCTTTTTCTGGACGGGTATATTCGTGTTTCTTGATCTTATTATCCAAATAATCTTGGATCGAAGTACATACTACTAAACCAGTTTGGCTTTGTTGCCCCATACTTAACTGATACAGATAAAAAACGGGACGCTCTTCTTTAACCAGCCACTTTTTTTCTCTGAAAGACGCTAAATTATCCGCTGCTTTTTGATACACTGCGTCATCATAAGGATCCACTGAATCTGGCAGATCGATCTCTGCTTTGTCAATATGAAAAAAACTGTATGGATTTCCTTCAGCCAGCTGACGAGCTTCTTGACTGTCTACCACATCATAAGGCAGCGCAGCAACTTTTTCTGCTGCATCTGCCGGGGGACGAATTCCTTTAAATGGACGAATCTTTACCATCAGTATCCTCCTTCTGGTTGCGTGATCACTCGCACCCGGATGATATCTGGATTTTCTTTCAAGCGATCCGCTACTTGTGCGACTTTTTCCCGACTGTCTTCTTGAACATCCACTAAAGTGTAGGCGTGCTCTTTTTGACCGCGATTGACCATGTTTTCGATATTGATGTCTAGTTCGGCGATCGTTGACGAGATTTGTCCCAGCATATTAGGGATATTTTTGTGAATGATCGTCAATCGATAAGGAGAGTAAAACGCCATATCCACTGAAGGAAAATTGACAGAGTTTGTGATGGTGCCTGTTTCTAAAAAGCGCTTGATCGTTTCTGTTGCCATCTTCGCGCAATTGACCTCAGCTTCTTCCGTAGATGCTCCTAAATGAGGCAGTACCAAGATTTTTTTATGGCCTAACAATTTCTCACTGGCAAAATCTGTCGTAAAGCTGGCTAGTTTTTCTGAATCCAATGCTGCGACCACTGCATCGGTATCCACGATCTCTCCCCGAGAAAAATTAAACAAACAGGCAGTTGGTTTCATTTGGGCCAATGCAGCTTGATCGATCAAGTGCCGTGTATTTTCCATCAACGGTACGTGGACGGTGATAAAATCACAGCTGGTAAAAATTTCGGACAATTCCGCGGCTCGTTTGACACGCCGTGAAATGCTCCAAGCTGTATCTACTGAAACATAAGGGTCGTAACCAACGACCTCCATGCCTAAACGGTACGCATCATTTGCTACCATAGCACCGATCGCACCCAGTCCAATAACACCTAAACGCTTGCCTTCTAACTCCGTTCCGGCAAATTGTTTCTTTTGGGCTTCTACTTGTTCTTCAACATCTGCACCTGTCAGCGTCTGAACCCATTTTGCTCCGCGAAGGATTGGACGAACCGAAAGCAGTAAACTTGCGATCACTAATTCTTTGACCGCATTGGCATTGGCCCCTGGTGTATTGAATACGACGATTCCTCGTTCTGTACACTGATCGATTGGGATATTATTAGTACCAGCGCCGGCTCTTGCAACCGCTGTGACAGAATCAGGAAAAGCATAGTCATGCAGATTTTTACTGCGCAGCAGAATTCCATCTGGCTGATCATTACCATCGAGAATATAGTTTTCGTCAAAACGAGCTAATCCTTCCGGGGCAATCGTATTGAAAGTTTTGATATGAAACATTGAGTAACCTCCTTTTTTACTGTTTTTCAATCTTTTTACAATAGTAGAAACGCGCTTATTGCTAGTCAGCGCAAGATGTTTCAAACTCTTTCATAAACTCGATCAATGCGATAACTCCTTCTTTAGGAAATGCGTTATAAAGGCTCGCCCGCATTCCGCCGACCGACCGATGACCTTTTAAGTTGATAAATCCTTGTGCTTCCGCTGCTTGGATAAATCGCCGATCCAATTCAGCATTTCCCGTTGAAAAAGGAATATTGGTGATCGACCGGCTCGTTTTTTCAATCGGATTTGAAAACAATGCTGAACGGTCGATTGCTTCATAAAGCAAAGCTGCTTTTTCTTTGTCTTCTTTTAAAATCGCCGACACACCGCCTTTAGCTAATAACCACTCAAAAACCAGCTTGGCAATGTAGATGCTATACGTTGGCGGTGTATTGTACAAAGAGCCGTTTTCAGCCTGCAGTTTATAATCCAACATCGGCGCGAAAACACCATCTCCTAGAAGGTCCTCTCTGACGATCACGACTGTCAGACCTGCTGGACCAATATTTTTCTGAGCTCCTGCATAGATCAAGCCGAAATCTTTTACATTATAGTCATTTGCCAAAATATTGGAGGACATATCCGCTACGACAGGAACATCTCCAACATCAGGAATTTTCTGAAAAGCTGTCCCGGCAATCGTATTATTCGTAGTCAGATGTACATAGGCTGCCGATTGGTCGATCTGCTCTTTTTTGATTTCGGGGATATGACGAAACTGATCATCTTTACTGGAGGCCACGACTTCCACCTCGACATTACCCAATGACCGTGCCGCTGCGATCGCTTTTTTCGACCAAACACCAGTTTCAACGTACAGCGTTTTTTTCTCCTGTGCTAAGTTCAGCGGTACCATCGTAAATTGCAGACTTGCGCCACCTTGTAGAAATAATACTCGGTAATTCTCAGGAATCTCCATTAATTCCCGTAATTTTTTTTCTGCAGTTTGAATGATTTCTTCAAATAAGGAGGAGCGATGACTCAACTCCATCACCGACATGCCGCTTTGTTGATAATCCAACATTTCGGATTGAGCTTTTACCAATACTTCTTTGGGTAAAACAGCTGGACCAGCTGAAAAATTATACACTGTCATTCACTTCGACTCCTTTTCAAATAATTAACACTCATTCTAGCAGATACCTCTTTGGGATAAAAGGAATAAATTGAGAATTAACTATAATTTTTTGAAAATTCAAACAAAAAGACTCTAAATCATTATAAGATTCAGAGTCAGTCTCGCTTTATTTGTTGTTCATAATCAGTTATTTAACAACCGTCCATTCATCGATCGTCTTGCCATCTTTATCCTTCAATACTAGCTAGCTGTTTGTTCCCGCAAAATATAAAAACAAACCGACTTCATTGACACTTTTCAATACAATGTCTTCGGTAGTAACAAAATCCTTGAACTTATCCGCATTTTCGGCACGGATCTTTTCTGCCATTCGCGCTGACATACCGACAGACCCATCCTTATTCAAAGGCATTTCTTGCTTCATGACCGCCCCTGCCTTGATCAGCATCTCATTGCGTTTTTGCCAGATTATTGTCGCTTTGCTGTCAAAATCATCCACAAAAAATTCCATTTGGCTGACCGCTTTATTCCAGCGGTGTTGCGCTTTTGCCGGTTTTTTCTTAGGTTTTGTTTGTAAAATGATCCCAAATTTTTCCAAAACAAGCAGGATATGTGTAGTATATTCCTCTACCCGCTTCAAGTGATTGGTTGGGATATTTATACGCTCAGCAGATTCAGTCAAATTAGTCATTCCTGCTTCTTCTGCTTGTTGGAGCAGCTTCTCTGCTACATAAATCGTTTCGATATCTTCTGGTGGCAAGATTTTTACTAGTTGATCAACTTCCTTGCCTTCTTCGTTTGTTTTACCCATCTTGATTGCTACAACAATTTTATCTTTTATTTCTAAACTAACTGCCGACTGCTTGGTTTCAGTCTCATTTTTACTGATGATTAGGCTGCCATACTCAGGAAAATCGATTTTTGTTTCTTCTGATTAAAATGAATCGTTCCCTTAAAGTCCATCACTATTCCGCTCCTATCTGTTATTAGGTGGTCCTATTATATCAAAATTCCCCTAATGTCTAAAAAACTATGCCTTAAATGAAAGTCATCTTAAAATAAACAATCCGAACAAGAATGGCGTTTCTTTAGTGATGTTGAATTTCATCGGACATCACAGAAGGAATTTCCACCAATCATTGCTCGGACGTTTTATTTTATATCTTATTTTATTCTGGCTTATTTATTAATCGATTAAAGTCGTTCCTCCATCTTTCTTTCGTCAGGAACTACACCTTCTTTTAGAAGCCATTTATGGAAGAACCATTCAAACAATCCTATCAGCACAGCCGGAATCAATACTTTCATCCAGATGTCAGCAGTATCATTCATGAAATACAAGTACAACCATAGGATAACGCCTGCCGAACCTGCATCAACGATCGTTGCCACGACATTGCCGATCTTTCTTAAAATGAGCAAATCCCCTAAAATGTAGATCATCACTACAATAATCACTCCAACAATCGTAGAATCCAAGAAGCTTACACCATAGAATCCAGTGAGCACCACCCACAGAATTGCCCAAATCACGATCGCCTTGACCACCAACGCCTTTACATGTTTCATTTCCATTCCTCCTTCATTATAAAAAAACATACCGTTTAATAAAGAATGTCATTTCATCCCTTATAAAAAATTATACCATCAAGTATAAGCTCTAACAAAAATATGATACCAGACCTTTTTAAATAACGTTCTATTTAAGAAGGAAAATGAAAAAACCGAATCACGAACGATTCGGCTTCTACTTTATTTTGATTCAATGATATGTTTCTTATTAAAACTATTTCTTCACTTCATTTGTTAATTCTTGCAAAACATTTTCCGCGACTTTTTCTGGGATACCGACTGCTTTTATTTCTTCAATGCTGGCTGCTTGAATATTTTTCAATGACTTGAATTCCTTCAGCAGCAGTTTTTTCCGTTTCGGACCCAGTCCTTCAATGCCGTCCAACTTCGACGCAAAGCTGTTCTTGCTGCGTAATTGACGATGGAAAGTGATAGCAAACCGATGGACTTCATCTTGAATCCGTTGCAATAAGAAGAACTCTGAGGAATTCCGCTCTAATTTAATGGTTTCCAATGTTGGTCCAAAAAGCAGTTCACTCGTTTTATGCTTATCATCTTTCGCTAAGCCAGCGATAGGGATATCTACTCCCAATTGATTGGCTAAAACTTCTCTTGCAGCATCTACCTGTCCTTTACCTCCGTCGATAATGATCAGATCCGGCGGGGTCAATCCTTCTTTGATAACTCGCGAATATCGCCGATAGATAACTTCTCTCATAGAAGCATAGTCATCTGGCCCGACAACTGTTTTGATTTTATACTTTCGATAATCTTTCTTCGAAGGCTTTCCATCAACAAAAACAACCATTGCGGAAACCGGGTTGGTCCCCATAATGTTAGAATTATCAAAAGCTTCGATTCGAACCGGCGTGGGGATATTCATTGCATTCCCTAGTTTTTCAACTGCGCCAATCGTTCGTTCTTGTTTACGTTGGATCAAATCAAATTTTTCAGAAAGAGCGACTTGAGCGTTTTTATTGGCCAACTCTACCAATTTCTTCTTCTCGCCGCGTTTTGGTTGCAGAACTTTCGTTTCTAAAACTGTTGCGACTGCTTCTTGATCGATATCATTAGGGATCAAGATTTCTTTTGGTACGATATGCTCTGCTTCTTGATAAAATTGCCCGATATAAGTCAACAGGTCTTCTGTCGCTTCATTATAAAATGGAAAGATCGATACATCGCGTTCAATCAATTTCCCCTGACGCACAAAGAAGACTTGGACACACATCCAACCCTTATCTACTGCATAACCGAAAACATCTCGATCCATAAAATCTGTTTGCGTCATTTTTTGACGGGTCATGACTGTTTCGATCGCTTTGATCTGATCGCGGTATTCCGCTGCTTTTTCAAACTCCAGATTTTGTGCCGCCGTATCCATTTTCTTCATGATTTCTTCTTGGATATGCGTATGCCCGCCATTTAAGAAGCTTTTGATCTCTTCCACCATGTCTTTATAAACTTGAGGATCGACATCAAATACATACGGACATAAACATTGTCCTAAATGGTAGTACAGACAAGGCTCTTTTTGGTGTACGCCGCATTTGCGTAACGGAAACAGACGATCCAAGATTTTTTTCGTTTCGTTAGCCGCTCCTACATCAGGATAAGGACCAAAATATAGTGCTTTGTCTTTCAAGACTTTTCGAGTGATCATCAAACGAGGATATTTTTCGTTAGTGATCTTAATGAAAGGATAGGTTTTGTCATCCTTCAGCATGATATTGTATTTCGGATCGTTTTTCTTGATCAGATTGATTTCTAGTAATAAAGCTTCGATATTCGACTCCGTCACGATATATTCGAAATCATCGATCTCTGAAACTAAACGTTCCGTTTTTGTATTATGACTGCCAGTGAAATAAGACCGGACACGATTTTTTAAAATTTTCGCTTTTCCCACATAGATGATCGTACCGTTTTTATCTTTCATGAGATAACAACCCGGCTGATCCGGTAAAAGAGCTAATTTATTTTTGATGCGTTCATTCAAGGCGCGACCACCTCTCCTAATCTTCAAACTGAGAATAGTATAGCACGTCTGTCAATGAAATCCGCAGTTTCCCGCTTGATTTTTAAAGGTTCTTTAAAGAACAATCGCTGTTATTTTGAAGCTTCTTAGCAAATTGTTTGAGAAGTTGTTTTAGGTTTATTTATTCACAGAAAATTTTTAAATAGTGATATGGTTTTCTCTCCTTTTCATTACTAGCCCACAAAAAATCGCTACTTTGCCTGCTTTACTCTACCCGTCTAAGTAGCGATTCTTTTCCTTTATTATTGTTCAGATTCCAATCTCTTGATCATTTCCTTCATTTGTTGGATCTCTCTTTCTTGGGCATCGATGATCTCCTCTGCCAACTCCTTGACTTCCGGATCCTCCAGATTCGCCCGATTACTTGTCAAAACAGCAATCGAATGATGCGGAATCATTGCCTTCATCCAATCCGTGTCTTTGATTGTCGCCTGACTGCGAACCAAGAAAAGCGACAAACAAAAAATCAGTGCACTCACTACTAAAATACCAATATTGGCTTTTTTGTTTTCATACATTTTCCACATAAAAAGCAGCATTATGATTGCCATTGCCGCTCCCATCATCAACGCCATATAAATACGGGTTTGACTAAAAAAGATGTGGTCGATAGAAAATACATTCAAATACATCATACCAAACATGACAATTGTCGAAACAAGAATCATCACCAAAAACTTTACATACTTGTTCATTTTCAACTCCCCTTTCTGCTTATAAATAATTATATCCATTAGGGTGTTGCATCTGTCAATTGATTGACTTTACAAGTTGAACGCTTTGCAAGTGTCAAGCATCCGTGCCGCAACAAAAACGCAGAGGAACTCTAACTTTTTTAGCACAACAAAGTAAACTTTAATTACAAAATATTAGAGTTTACCTAAAATAACAATTTAAGTAAACCTTAATTATTAACCATAACAAACAGCATTAAACTCGTATTTTCAAAAATTTGGATAAATAATAGAAATTCTTAAAACAGTCCTTAGCCAAATTGGATGCTTTGTAGTGAGTTTTATAAAATGATAAGATATTTTTGAACAAATGCATCAGCTATGTGTAGGAAAAACCAAGATCTGCTCTGTTGATAATTGAAAAAATACACTCTTGCTTTTTGATGGAAAACCTAACATGACTATTTATCTGTTTTAATTGCGACGGTCAGCTGATTATATTTCTGAAAAAAGGAGCGTACAAGAATGAAAAGAGCAATTACATTTTTGTTGGATGAATATGCGGATTGGGAAGGCGTGTACGTTACCAGTACACTGAATCAGAGCGAAGAATGGTTTGCTGCAAGGCTATAAACATACAGGAAACGCGCAGTCCCCTTGGTTGGAGATAGAAAATTATCGCAATAAAGAAGATTTTATGGAACAACAGGCTGTGAGAGATAAAAACCTGATTACAGCCAATGGGATCGCCCCTATCGAATTCACCGACTTGATCTTACAAGCTGTCGATTTCGCGACAGATGAAATCCGACAGAAAACGATTCGTTTATATAAGATGGGCTACTATGGGTATTTGGAAAAATACGGTGATCCTCTCGCCTGACTGATTTTTGTTAATGACAACCGGCGCTGACGATCAATAAGCGCCGGTTTTTCTTTTTTGTTTATTATATCCATCTTATGTAAACTGATAAAAAAAGAAAGATTAGTGATGAAAACTCCAACCAGTCTTCCCCTTGCATTAATGAAATTACTCAGTGTAACGTAAGGTTCTTGACTCTATTTTTTCTTTTAGAATCTGGAGCATCTCTAAATCAAAATGATCGATCAACAATTCAAGTAAATCGAACTCCTCACGAACCACCTGATCATTATTTATGGATCAATTTTCATCGACTTCCTCGAAATTCTCCTCAGAATAGGTGGCAATTTTTTCTCTTAATTCTGGAAATTGTTTAGCTCCATTTGTCATTAGAGACAAAATAATATGATTGAACAATTTATTATCAGTGATCTCTTTGTAGTGGAAAGTTTTGTTGTACTCATTATTTTGTACCACCTCTCAAAAGTTAGACCAAAAAATCTAATTTTTTTGGGTCACTGCAAGTATCTGATTCTCTAGATTTTAAAAATTCTTCTAAACTATTATCACTCATAATAATCACACATTAATTAATGTATTTTTATTTTACACAATGGTTTACACGATCTTAAAAAGAATAGTCGTTAAAATCACGACTACTCTTTTTACTTTCATGAGATCATTCACCAATCTTAAGCATACTTTTCTTGTTTCTTTTTTACAACAATCCTTATCACATTAACAATAATAACCGCTGGAATAGTAAAATATATAAAGAAGTTTACCGGTGGCAACACAAAATATAAACAAATGCCTAATATTACTGCAATAGCTAAAGAAATTTTTGTTATTAGCATAGTAGTTACCTCCAAACTATTTTATTACATAATTTTGATTCGTGCTGTAAGTATCTGTTGAACTATTACTATATAGTTTAATTGTACGCCCTTACCTTTTTTTGCTGTATTTATAAAGACTTGATTTGCAGAAACCGAAGAACCAAAGACTAAGGGAATTATTCCAGGAGTTAGACCAATAAATGCAGCAAACACATTAACAGTATTTAATTTTTTAGTTTGGGAACTCAGTGACTTAACTTTGGCAGGAGAAATATAATAACTCATCTTATTAGTATCCACATTAGTATCAATGATTAGGTCTTTTACCTTATCAACTAAACCCTATCCTTAATTTTCTAAAATTGAAATATTATCAAGTAAAGCAAGGTCAAAAACCCGTTCCTTGTTAACGCTCTCGTTTACAAAACCAAATGCAATTTTACTTCCAACTGTATATTTTTTTAAAGCTTGAATTCTTTCTGTTCGAGTTGGATAGTTTCCTAGATCATTCATTTTTGGCGTAGAAAAATCAAAGTAAACCTCTTCTCCAACACTTAACGGACTTTCTTTTGCAATCTCAGTCGTTTTTACAATCAATATTAATTTATCATAATCCTGTTTAACTACAACTCCTATCAATCGATTTGGTGGTATCTCATCTGCTAAGTCCTTTTTCTTCAAATCGCTAACATAAAAAAATGAAAGCAAAACCAGCAAAACACCCCCTAAAAATAGTTTTCTTCTCACTCCTCTTCCTCCCTTTTACTCTGTGTAAAAATTATCTATTCTTTATCATATTTTTTACTAGATTTATTTCATTTACAAATATAGTAAAAAATAACGACCTTTATCATCATGCATTGAGCATACTAAATTTGTTCTTAAAAGTCTATGAAATGGAAAAAACCATACTTGTTTTATACGAGTGCTTATTTCTTTTTAGCTTTTATAATTCAAGACCGTATTGTCTATTTAAAGTGTACCCTAAATAGACATAGGTATAACATTGAAAAATATGGTTTTTAAATGTATGATTAGGGTGTGTTTTAAACAGTTCGAGAAAGTAGGTAAAATTTTTGAAAATTGCATATATCCGAGTTTCATCAATCGATCAAAATGAACAACGGCAAATTGAAGAAATGAAAAAGTTTGGCGCTGAAAAAATTTTTATAGAAAAGCAATCTGGAGCGACGATTAGTCATCGTCCGATTTTTCAGGAAGCTTTAGATTTTGTCAGAGAGCAAGATATTTTTATTGTAGAAGCCATTGATCGACTTGGACGAAATTATGACGAGATTATCGATTCAGTGAATTATTTAAAGAAGAAAAATGTACGACTCATTATCACCAGTTTACCGATCATGGCTGAAGCAAGCGGAAATCCTCTCCTGGATAAATTTATCAAAGACCTAATCATTCAAATTTTGGCCATGATTGCTGAACAAGAGCGTACTGAATCAAAACGACGCCAGGCACAAGGGATAATGATTGCTAAAGCAAACGGCGTCTATAAAGGACGTCCTAAGTTATACAGTGCGAACACAAAAGATCCTCAACGTCGCCTTGTTTATAGAAGCATCGTTCAGGACCTGGAGAATGGTGTCGCTATTTCAAAAATAGCAACAGACTATAATGTAACTAGACAAACTGTGTATCGAATTAAGAAAGAACTGACTATCAACTAGAACTCTAATTCATCTGCTAATTTCTGAACACTTTCTTTATGTGATCTGACTCGCTCATTCTCTCTCTCTTTTTTTTGTTCCTCCTCTAGCAATATTTTTTTTTCTTGAGTATTACTTTTTTCAATGCAAAGTTTTAAAGTTTCCCGATGATATTCCCGGACTTCCTCAATAGTTGTTCCATTAAGTAAAATTTCATCGTCTACAACAGAAGCAATTCCTGGTCTATGCATTGTTGTATATCGTGGTGGTGAATTCCAATTTCTAACAAACAACTCTTTCCAAAGCTGACTTGGTACTCTATTTAATCTAAATGGAATTTTATATAATGCAGAACCCCTTGAGCCATCCATTTTAGGTACAGTTACTTTATCAGTGATAATTCCTAAGATTTCAATATCTTTATTTTCATTATGTTCTATAGGTAGTAAGGGACTGCCTTTAATATGCCTAGGTATATCACCTAATGCTGGTTTTCTCTTAACACCAAATATAGTTGTAATTAAATCATCTAAGTTTTCATCATAATGTTGGCTATCTGATAAATCAATTCCAAGCTTTCCAGCAAGAAAAGTAGGAAGTACTTCGCTTGCACGTCCTTCTTTAATTATTGGGATAAATTTACGTTCATTTTTTCCAGAAAGCAATTCTGCTGAGATAATATGACCTTCATACCCAACACCACTTGTACGATTATTTGCCTTTTTTTTATACTCTGGTGTACATATAATTAGAACATAATCTGAATCGGATATTTGTTGCTCCATAAACTGAGGTAATCTATCACCTAAACTTAAATCATACTGATCTATATATGCATCAATACCGTTTTCAAGTAATTTGTCTGCTAGTTCTCTAGCCCATTCTTTATTTTCCTTATTCTCCCATGAATATGATATAAATACTTTGGGATTTCTACCAGTCATCTTGTTCTCACTATTCCTTTCCATCACTAATCTAAGTGCTAACTATTTGGTAATACATTACAATTATATCACTCAACAAGTTAATAAATTTTAATTCAGGAAAATTCATCAAAATTATTTTCAAGCGTATTCTCAGCTAAAATGAACTTGGATAAACTCTTAATTTAGTGATTTTCACCGAATTAAAAAAATGAATCCGGAGTTGAAAATAAGTCTTCCTACTTTATCGTGTACAGTACGTTAGACATTAATTGATTAAAAGAAGAGTAGTAGACCAGGAATTAAATATAAATTATCATTGGATCAGATAATCATTCTAGCTTCTTTGAAAATAGATAGTCATTAGTTTTGGAGAGAGTAGAGTATTACATAACGTGCTTGCTTAAGCGATTAAGGTCATTGGTTTACATAAATAAATTGGTATTATAAAAAAGCTTATTATTTAAGCTTTTAAAATAATGAACTTCGCATAATTTATCTTATGTAAACCAAAACAAAAACAAACTAACTCTCCAGATTTAACTGGATAACTAGTTTGCTCCTATTTTTGTGGAATTATTTTTTAGTATATCAGTTGTTGCCTCTTTTAAGTCATTAAACTCCCCCTGATACGTAGCAATTCTAACTACAAATTCTACAACTTCCTGATTTTCCATTTTCAGTGAACAGCCGTTTAGCTTAAGAAAAATATATGTAGCTAAAAATGCTGTACGTTTATTAGCATTGTGAAATGGATGCTTTTTGATCAGATTTATTAAGAGAACTGCTGCTTTGCTGAACACATCGGGATAGAGATCTTTTCCAAAAATATGCTGTTTCGGTTGATTTACAGCCATACTCAAAGCATTTTTATCAATAACGCCAATTGTTTCCTTTGGTGAATATCTTTTTATTTGAATAACATTCAATTTTACAATGTCTCTTTCGCTCAAATAAATCATCGATCAACTAATTCCTTGAACGCCGCATCATATTCAGATAGAGCTTGATTCACATACATATCAATTTCGAGATCTAAATTGCTTTCTTCTTTCACGATTGCATCCATCATTTTGTCTTCATCAATAAAAATAGTATCTCCAGGTTTCAATCCTTTTTGTAATAAACTCTCTTTTGATAAAGTGACAACTATTGAGTTACCTACTTCTCTAATTTTTCGTTTTTTTATATTCATAAAATCAACTCCTATAATTAAGTATATACCGTATATCCATATTGTTCAATATCTCTTATATTTAATTTAATTATGATTTTTTACAATGCATATACATTGTAAAAATAGTATTAGTTTCGAACAATTATTCTTTCACGAACATACTCTTCATTATTTTGGAGGATTATTTAGCAATTTTATTCCCAAATAATTAATTAAGGCTGAACATGTTGTTAGTACTAAAATTGCATCTGGTAAATCAGACACAATCGCTTTTTCATTTCCAGCATGTCTTATTCCATTATTACTCGCTAAACCATACATAGTCTCAAACGGTTTTAAAAAGGTAAGATCAATTTCAATATTCGGGTTATCCCTAATTGCTTTAACAGCAGTTCCTAAAGTATTCTTTTTTGTTGCTGGCAAACCTGAAATTTCAATAATACAGCTTTCAACAGCACTGATTGCTTCTCTGACAACATTATTATAGTCTTGATTTTGCTTATCACTTATATATGTAAGAGATTTCTGAATATGATTTTTGGCATATTCAAATGTTGATTCTGATGCAGCATCTATATTCTTAATAGCAACGTCGTCTGTTATCGGTATAAATTCATTACTTTCACTTAATCTATAACCTGAATTTTCCGATTCTAGTATGTTATTAATGCGTTTCCTTTTTCGTATATCTATTATTTTCATCTTTGCTAAAGTCTCTAGTAAATCAAAATATGCATACCACTCCATGTTATCTAAACGATCAATAATCTCCTCATAGTAAACAGTAAAACCATACCCACAATCCAAACTATTATTTATTTGTCCTTTAAAAAACTCTTTTATTAAAAAGTAGTATATTTTCCAAGAACCCGTTTTCCTATAATCATACTCACTATGGATCTTATGACTCTCTTGAAAAATATCATAAATCACATTTGCTAAACTATTTTTAAGAGTTTCTGACAATCTATCTACAAGTATAATATCTTCCACTTTTTTAAAACCTAATCTTTCAGAAAAAAGCATCGAATTACCTCCAAAAATTTTTAATAACCTTAACTATTCACAAAATACTATTAGTCAAGTTGTTACAGGTGAAAAATAAGATAGTTGTTAACACTGGTTTTGAGTACTAAAAATTATTTATATCACATCATTTTATCCTACAAAATTAGAATGGTAATTCTGATTCATCAAGATTATTATCTGCAAACGGATCAACCATTACTGGCATTTTATATTTTTCAATAACAGTAGAGATTCTATCCTGTTTTTCTAATAGAAATTTTTTTAGTCTCTTGTAATCGTGTGCCTGCAAAATATAGCGTGCCGAATATTCATCTAAGTAGTTGTAGTATTCTTCCTTTAAAATCCCTTTGTTACTTAATTTTGTTAGTACGTCAAATACTCTATCGCTCAAATAGCTGTTTAAATTGTTATCACTTTCCCATTGAATAACTTTCCTATAAAATGACTCATCCGTTGAAAAAATAGCTGTTTCATCCATGAATGCATAGATTAAAAGCAATCTCTCATCATTATCAAATTCAATAGGATCAAAAATATCCATCAAATCTTCATAGAATTGAACATTCCTACTATCTTCTTCATTAATTACTGAATTTGCTTTATAATCAATTTTTTCCAAATTAAACAAACTACTTTTTTTTTTGTTTTTTTCTTTTTCAATTACGGAGTCCACTTTTTTTGTTAGAAAACTTCTAATATTATCTTTACTATAGTTACCATAAAAACCTTTGTCTGATATAGATTCTTTATATTTTTTTACTTTTGGCTATGTTAAATTATATTGTTGATTTTTTACGAGAATTAAGGGAACTTCCATTTTTAGAAGTTCCCTTTTGTTTACTCTATTAAAGTCCTCGTTCGTTTAAGTAGACGTTTTTACAAAATTTTCATTTTCTATTTCTTTTAAAGCCTTTGCGATAACTTCACATTTTTTCACAGCCCAAATGTAATGATTAGATGTGTTCGCTGTAAAATAACTGAACAAATTACTTGTTTTCGTCCACTTATAATATTTTTTTGTCACGATTTCTTCATTCGTATGTATTTTAATTAAGTCTGTTACTCTTTGGTGACTTAACTTCAATTTTTTTATAGCTTGATTTAATGTCACATCTTGATAGTTCTCCCAAATCCGTATATTCAGGAGTTTAATACTACTCCACTTATAACCAGGTGCTGGCATAAAAGGAATATCCCCATCCATACCCTCTCTATACCATCTCTCAAGCATTGCGTGCCATTCATAAAGATGCATTAAAACATCTCTAAAATTTTTATCTCTCTCTGGAGTTTCAATAGAAATTCCTCTTTTACTTTTCGGTACTGATTCAATTATTTCAAGTAGTTCTTTGAAATTTTTCTCGCTATTCAATAATAAAATCTCTTTCTCATTTTTGTCTATCATAGTTAATCTCCTCTCTTTGACTAATGGAAATTTTAAGAAAATATAGCTTTGAATATTTTTTCTCTACTTTTGATATGATTAAAACTTCCTAAATGGTCATAATATATAGACCAAATCATACAGCCCCTATTCTTGAACAACTTAGATTATCATTTGGAAAATTCTGATAATCTAAGTTTATCATAGGTTTCTACTGTTGAGAATAAAGGTTCTGTTGCAAAGTTTCCGATAAGCTCATTTTGAGGTAAAATAATTGAAAAAGATAGCTTGGAGGAATGAAGATGACTCAGTTCAAAGGAAAACAATTTCAAAAAGACGTGATTATCGTAGCCGT